>NZ_JBFULJ010000037.1:0-20555 GCF_056400385.1 Priestia sp. P5_B4 | reverse complement strand
CTTTTCAACTAATATACCTAATATACCGAACGATTACAACACTTAATAATAAAATAGTTCGTATTTATCTTAAAAAAACACCAAAAAAGAAGCGCCCCTCGGGAGGGGTGCTTCTTTTTTGGTTATTCAATTGCAAAAATGTAAGAATATAAAGGTTGATCTCCTTTATGAAGCTCTACCTCAACTTCTTCAAACGTTTCTTCTACAAACGATGTTAGCGCTTCAGCTTCATCGTCTGAGACATCCTCTCCTTGAAGAATCGTAAGGATTTCCGCTTCGTCATCAATCATATAAGTCAATAGCTTTTTTGCTGCTTCTAATTTCTCTGAATCTTTTACAACGATTTTCTTTTCGGCAATACCCATAAAATCGCCTTTAGCTAATTCAAGACCATCAATATTTGTATCGCGAACTGCATACGTTACTTGTCCTGTTTTCACGTGCTGTAGAGCTTCTGTCATTACTTCCTCGTTTTCTTTTAAGCTTTGCTGAGGATTAAATGATAGCAGCGCTGTCATTCCTTGAGGAACCGTTTTAGACGGGACAACCGAAACGTGACTGCCGGCAACAGCAGCCGCTTGGTTAGCAGCCATCACAATATTTCCGTTATTAGGTAAAATCAGTACCTGTTCAGCATTTGTTTCTTCAATCGCTTTGACAATATCCTCCGTACTTGGATTCATTGTTTGTCCGCCTTCAATGACAACCGTTGCCCCAAGGCTCTTGAACAATTCAGCAATTCCTTTTCCCATTGACACAGTAACAATGCCAAAGGGCTGTTTTTCAGCATTTTTTACTGCAGGCTTTTCTTCACCCGAAACAATGGTGCTATGCTGTTCTCTCATGTTTTCAATCTTCATTTTAATTAAACTTCCGTACTGCTGCCCGTAGTTTAACACTTCTCCAGGATGCTCAGCGTGAATATGAACTTTCACAATTTCATCATCAGATACTACAAGCAATGAGTCGCCCCATTTACTTAAGTCTTGACGAAACGTTTCTTCAGAAAATGTTTTAGCTGCAGGCTTATCCTCTTCCAGCCTTACCATAAATTCTGTACAATAGCCAAATTCAATGTCTTCTGTATTCATATGGCTTTGTGCATGCTTATGATGCTCAGCATTTACGAGTTCATTCATTGAAGGAGCTGACATGGGTACACCCGGAAGTTTTTCACCTTTTAATTCAGCTAAAAACCCTTCATAAATTAAAACAAGCCCTTGACCTCCGCTATCCACTACGCCTACTTCTTTTAACACGGGTAAAAGATCTGGCGTGCGATTTAACGAAGCATTAGCTTCCTTAAGTACTTCTTCCATGAACAGAATCATATCAGATTGCTTTTTAGCCACAGCTGCTGCTTTTTTAGCAGTATCCTTAGCTACTGTTAAAATGGTTCCTTCGATTGGTTTCATAACAGCTTTATAAGCAGTTTCTACCCCAAGCTCAAGAGCTTCAGCAAACTCAACTGTTGTAATCGCTGACTTTTGCTCAACCGATTTCGCAAAACCGCGGAATAATTGAGATAAAATAACTCCTGAATTACCGCGCGCCCCCATCAATAAGCCCTTAGACAAAGCTTGACTCACTTGGCCGATGTGATCAGATAGTTTATTTTTTACTTCTTTAGCACCAGACGTAATCGATAAGTTCATATTTGTTCCAGTATCACCATCTGGTACAGGAAAAACGTTCAGCGCATCTACATAATCTGCATTGTTAGATAGATGCTGGGCTCCTTGAAGCACCATTTCTCTAAACCGCTTTCCGTCCAACGTTGTCATTGACACGAATCTTCCTCCTTAATTAAACGTTCGTTACACGAACACCCTGCACATAAATATTTACTGAATCAACCGTTAAACCAACCGTTTGTTCCAGTGTGTATTTTACTTTTGTTTGCACATTATGAGCAATTTCAGAAATTTTTGTTCCATAGCTTACGATAATGTACATGTCGATATGTACGTCATCCTCTTCTTGTCTTACCACAATACCTCGTGTAAAGTTTTCTTTGCGAAGAATTTCTGTAAGACCATCTTTAAGCTGATTTTTTGAAGCCATTCCCACAATCCCGTAACAATCAACAGCTGCTCCTCCAGCAATTGTTGCAATTACATCTGTAGAGATATCAATTTGACCATACTTCGTTTTCATTTCGATGGACATACTCGTTCCCCTTTCTACTTTCATAGGTTATAAATATTCTACTATAATCAATCTCGTTTTAAAAGAGGCGTCCAGCTTGTCCCTTTTAAAGATGACAGTATTAGGTATCAACTTGTCTTAAAATAAGTAATAGCCCAAGTTATACCTATTTCTACTCTCTATATTATTGAACATAGATTCATTTTATATGTCAAGGAAAATTTCTTGAAAGCTTTTCTCCAGAACTATTGCATTCTCTGTAAGGCTGTGATAAATTAATATAGTATTTCTCAAAACAGAATTGAGTAGTTTTTTTGGTGTTAGGAGGGAAAATCATGGCACGCAAATGTGTAGTAACTGGTAGAAAAGCTCGTTCAGGTAACGCACGTTCTCACGCAATGAACGCTACTAAGCGTAAATGGGGTGCTAACGTTCAAAAAGTACGTATCTTAGTGAACGGTAAACCAAAACGTGTGTACGTTTCAGCTAGAGCCCTTAAGTCTGGTAAAGTTCAACGCGTTTAATCTTTATAATGAAAAAGCACCATATTTTATGGTGCTTCTTTTATTATTCCGGCGTTGTTAATCTTTTTTGAACGAATTAAGCATGACCTTTACGATGCCACCTAAAAACTTTGGAAGTTTGATTGTATAGAATTTCATACTGTCCCTCCTAACCGTCTCCACACTTTATCTCCTTTTAAAGAAAGCCCTATGTCCTGCTCTCATTTTCCATGCTTCATCACAAGCAACGTTTATCATTGCTTCTTACCATCATTAATATGCCTTTTGTAAATGAAAAAGTACCTCTTTGTTGAATAAGTTCATTGCTAATACATAAAGTTGAGCCGAGTTCTACTTCATGCTTATTGAGCGGGTATTTGAAACCTTCTAGCGTAAGCTCTTTTACACCGCCTGCAAAAGGAACGAATGAAATATAGTGAAACTCCTTTAAACGATCAACATGATAAGTGCCTGGTTCAAACAATTGAATGATATTTTGATTGTCAATCATTTTTACATTCGCTTTCTCTTTTAACCCTTTATACAGGAGCTGAATGCTTCCAAACATGTGGTCAAGCCTTCCACCTGTTGCTCCAAAGATACAAATACTTTCCGGTTTTTGCCCTATTGCCCACTCAAAAGCAAGTTCCAAATCCGTTGCATCTTTTTCTGCAGGATACAATTCAACATCTTGTAATGCTTCTCTCACTAGCTTAAGCTGTGCCTTTGTAATGGAATCAAAATCTCCAAATGCTTTTACCGGCAAAATGTCTTGCTGAAGAAGAAGGAATACGCCGCGGTCTACTCCTACCCACTTTACATCGTTTGACTGGTGCAGGGGCGGCATATGTTCATCCGGTCCCCCTGCTAGAATATGAATTTTCATTATGTATATGCTCCTTTTCTATTAAAAAATGAACGAAATAAATATGTTTTCTTTATCCTAAGAGAAAAAGCTGCTGTGTACAAGTTCTACTCGTTGTACACAGCAGCTTTTATTACTTACGCTTGAACAGTTGTGCGAATTTGACTAATTGCGCCAGCTCGGTCTTCTTGGTTATAAATAGCTGAGCCAGCCACTAAGACATTTGCTCCTGCTTCCACACATTTTCTTGCTGTTTCTTCATTAATTCCTCCATCAACCTCTACTTCAATAGAAAGGTGACGAATTTCAATAAGCTGAGAGATTTGCTCAATTTTCGGCAGTACATTTGGAATGAAGTTTTGCCCTCCAAAGCCTGGGTTCACCGTCATTAATAAAATAAGATCGATATCTTCTAAGATATGCTTTACCACGTCAATTGGCGTTGCAGGATTTAAAGCAACGCCTGCTTTCATGCCGTGCTCTTTGATTAATTGAATGGTGCGGTGCAAATGAGTACACGCTTCAGCATGTACCGTTAAAATATCAGCACCTGCCTTTGCAAACATTGGAACGTATTGATCTGGGTTTTCAATCATTAAATGCACATCTAATGGCAGTGTTGTGACAGGGCGTACAGCCTCAACGATAAGCGGTCCAATTGTAATATTAGGAACAAAATGGCCATCCATAACGTCGATATGGATGTAGTCTGCTCCACCTGCTTCAACTTCACGAATTTCTTCAGCAAGCTTTGAAAAATTGGCAGATAAAATGGAAGGTGCGATTTTTGTCATTTTTAATACCTCGGCTTTCTTTGCTTAATTTCCTCAATAAATTGCAAGTAATGTTCGTAGCGATAACTCGGAATTTCTTTTTGTTCGTATGCTTCTTTCACCGCACATTTTGG
This sequence comes from Priestia sp. P5_B4, assembly GCF_056400385.1. Classification (NCBI taxonomy): domain Bacteria; kingdom Bacillati; phylum Bacillota; class Bacilli; order Caryophanales; family Bacillaceae; genus Priestia; species Priestia sp. P5_B4. The sequence goes on along the minus strand of NZ_JBFULJ010000037.1, from coordinate 16,132 downwards.
TTCTTTCACATGCAAACAACCTCGAAATTTACACTGTTCACTCAAACGCGACATTTCAGGAAAACAATGGGTTAACTCTTCTACTTCTAACGTTAAAAATTCCAGTGAGCTAAAACCTGGCGTATCGGCTACTAAACCTTCACCAAACGAAATCAGTTCTACATGACGTGTTGTATGCTTTCCTCTTCCAAGTGACATTGAAATATCATTTGTCTTTAACTCAAGCTCTGGTTTAAGTGTATTTAACAGTGAAGATTTACCTACACCTGACTGTCCGGCAATAACCGTTACGCGATCTTCAAATAACGGCTGAATTTGTTCCATGCCTTTTTCTGTGACTGTCGACGTTAAAATGACCTCATATCCTATTTTACGATATTCTTCGGCATATTGCTCGATTTCTTGCTTTTGCTGCTGTGATAAAAGATCTACTTTTGAAATACAAATAATAGGTTCAATATGATTAGACTCCACTAACACTAAAAATCGGTCAAGAAGCATCGTGCTAAAATCAGGTTCAATCGCTGAAAAAACAAGCAGCGCCTGATCAACATTTGAAATTGGGGGACGAACTAATTCATTTTTACGTTCTTTAATTTCAAGTATATATCCTTCAAGCTTATTTTCTGCCTGAAATACTACATTGTCACCGACTAAAGGCGTTACTTTCTTTTTACGAAAAACACCTCGTCCTCGACATTGCGTTACTTGTCCGTCATGAAGAACATAATAAAATCCGCTAAGGGATTTAATAATTCTTCCTTCTGGCATAACCTCACTCCTATCACTCTGGATATTCAACATCTTTTTCTTCAATAACTTCCCCGTCTCGGACAATTTTATAAGACGCTTTTTCATTTTCATCAACTAAAACATCGAACGATTCTTTTGTTGTTTCAGTAATCGTTAGTTCTTTAGCAGGAACGGACATATCGTTATCTGCATCTTCGATATAAATTTGTACTTTTTGCGGCTTTGGCTTTTCCTCTTCTGTTCCGGTGGCATCGCCTGTTTCCGTTGCGTCGCCTTGTTCCGTGCTTGCTTCGGTGTCAGTCTCTTCTTTATACGGAATAGTCACGTCCACTGACACCGTTTGAGGAGCTTTTGGCTCCTTGCCCATTGAGACTGTAATGGTGAGCTTATCACCTTGCTCGATACTCTGCTCCGCTGCAGGCTTTTGAGACATCACAAGACCTTTTTCAACAGTGTCGGAATACGCTGTTTTTACATCCACTTCAATATCTTCATCTGATGCATAATCCTTTACGCTTTTTTCCGTCCAGCCCGAGAAATCCTTTAATGTAATCTTCGGCGGCCCCTTACTTACCCATAGCGTAACCGTTGTATCCTCCGGCACGACTTGTTCGGTTTCTTTAGGCGTCTGATCTGTAATATTGCCTTTTGGTTCTGTGCTTTCAACTTCGATGGATTGGATATCTTTATAATTCTGCTTTTCTAACAGACTTTTTACTTCCGTAAAGCTTCTTCCAATGTACCGGTTAAATGCTTCTTTTTTCTTTCCTGTACTTCGATAAATAATGACATTAGATCCTTCTTTGATAACATCTCCCGCTTCTGGCATCGTTTTAACCACGTCGCCTTCTTCCACCTCATTATCAGATATATCTTTAGGATTCTTCACTTTAAAGCCTAAAGAAACTAAATCGGTTACTGCTGATTCATAATCTTGATTATGTAAATCAGGAACCTTTACGTCTTTTGGCAGTAACAAAGCCGGAATAAATGTAACGGCGGCTACGCTAGCAGCTGCCAGCAGCAAAAAAATTAAAACAAGCGTTACAATCAGCTTGCTTTTGCCTTTTTTCTTTTTCTTCTTTTTTTTCTTCGGCTTTAACTCTTCTTCCTCTTGTTCTTCGCGCTCTAAGTGAGGCGGTTTTCTCACAGGCACGTGCGTTTCTTCGGATTCAACAAAATCCTCCTTAATAACTGGAATGGCTTTTGTCACTTCTTCATCATCAGGCACCGTAAACCTTTGTTCATTATAACGATTTGGATGAACAGCAGACTGTAAATCCGCTTCGAGTTCTTCGACGGAACTGTATCGGTAAAATGGATCTTTAGTTGTTGCTTTTAATACAACATTCTCCACGCTTTGAGGGATAGATGGATTCCATCTTTTAGGAGAAGGTGTTTCTGTCTGTAAATGTTTTAATGCAATTGACACAGCCGATTCCCCAGAAAAAGGGACTCGACCCGTTAGCAATTCAAATAGGACGATGCCAAGCGAATAAATATCAGAACGCTTATTCGCAAGCCCTCCCCTTGCCTGTTCAGGAGATAAATAATGAACAGAGCCCAAAACAGAATTAGTATGCGTAATGGTTGTAGAACTTAGTGCTACGGCAATGCCGAAGTCAGTAACTTTAATGGTATCATCATGATCAATTAAAATATTTTGAGGCTTAATATCCCGGTGAATAATTCCGTACTGATGAGCATGGGCAATAGCTGATGTAATCTGCGTCATAATATGTATGGCTTTATCAAGAGATAGTGGTGATTCTTGCAGAATGTATTGCTTTAATGTCATACCCGGTACATATTCCATGATGATATAGTAAATATCTTCTTCTTCTCCAACATCATAAATACTGACAATATTAGGATGAGCAATACTCGTAGCAGATTGTGCTTCTCGATGGAAACGCTTTATAAACGCATCGTCACTTGCAAAGTCTAAACGAAGCACTTTAATTGCCACATCACGATCCAAAATCATGTCGCGACCTAAATAGACGTTTGCCATTCCGCCTCCACCAATTACTTGCAATACCTTATAACGGTCGTTTAGCCGTCTACCTATTAGCAACACTCTCACCCACTTTCAGATGTAAAGTCCACAATTGCAAGTGTAATATTGTCTTCTCCACCAAGCTCATTTGCTAATTGAATCAGGCTCGTACCCTTTTCGTGAAGTGATGAACTTGTTGATAACGTTTCGTTCAGCTTTTGTTCCGTTACCTTATTTGTCAGTCCATCTGAACATAATAATAATCGATCTTCTTTTTCCACTTCAATTGTTTTTACATCTAAACTAACATTTTCTTCGGTACCTAGTGCTCGCAATAAGATATTTTTTCGTGGATGATGCTCAGCATCTTCTTTTGTGATTTGACCATTTTTTACGAGTTCATTCACAAGAGAATGATCTTCTGTTACTTGTTGAAATCCATATTCATTGGAAATATAGCATCTGCTGTCTCCTATATTACCAATCGCACAAAACGTATCGGCGCATAAAGCAAGTACAACTGTTGTACCCATCCCTTTACACTCTTCATGCTCCTGAGCATACTGATAAATATCTTGATTAATTTGCGAAACATGCGTACGAATCCACTGCGTCGCCTCATCAGGAGACGTTACTTTGTCCGCTTCTTCCCACGCTGTTTGCAATTTTTGAACCGCCATCTCACTGGCGACGTCGCCAGCTCGATGACCTCCCATACCATCAGCCACAATTGCAAGCAGCTGATTGTGTTGGTTCAAAAATACCCCTCCGTTATCTTCATTGTGTTGTCTAACTCTCCCTCGGTCTGTCATGAAGACAGTTGCCATACAATCACCTCGTCTCTTCTTTACGCTCCTTCGCACGTAATTGGCCACAAGCTGCATCGATATCATGACCTTGCTCACGTCGAATAGTCACGTTAACGCCACGCTTTTTAAGCGTACGTTCAAATGCAAAAATCTGTTCACGCGGTGTACGAACATAATCACGCTCAGGCACATAGTTTACCGGAATCAAGTTCACGTGGCATTTCACGTCTTTAATTAAATCCGCTAATTCCTCCGCATGCTCTACTTGATCGTTTACGCCTCCGAATAGACCATACTCAAAGCTAATACGTCTTCCCGTTTTATCCGTATAATATTTAATGGCTTCCATCAAATCAGGAAGTTTGTACGCACGGTTAATCGGCATTAAGCGTGAGCGGATGTCATTGTTTGGAGCGTGAAGTGAAATCGCAAAATTGATTTGCATTTTTTCATCAGCAAACTTATAGATTTTCGGAATGATTCCACTTGTCGATACTGTGATATGACGTGCACCAATATTTAATCCATCATCACTGTTAATTGTTTTTAAGAAGCGCATCATTTCATCATAGTTATCAAATGGCTCCCCAATACCCATAATTACGACAGAGCTCACGCGTTCTCCTTGTTCATCTAGCGCTTTTTGTACTTTTACTACTTGCGCTACGATTTCGCCAGCTTCTAAGTTACGCTTTAAACCTCCAAGAGTAGACGCACAGAATGTACAGCCGATGCGACAGCCAACTTGAGTTGTTACACAGACAGAATTTCCGTATTCATGACGCATAAGCACCGTTTCAATCGTATAACCGTCATGGAGTTCGAATAAAAACTTCATCGTGCCGTCCCCAGACGTTTGCTGAACAACTGTTTTTAATGTCGTTAATGCAAATTTGTCTTTTAATTGTTCACGTAATCCTTTAGATAAGTTTGACATATCGTCAAAGTCCGTTACGCGTTTAATATATAACCAGTCAAAAATTTGTTTAGCACGGAACTTCTTATCTCCGTGTTCCACTAACCAATTTTCTAGGTCGTGCATTTCTAATGAATAAATAGATGGTTTTTGCGCTTTTTCTTCTGCTTTTGCTTTTCTTTTAGCTACTTCTTCCATTTTTACACCTTCTTCTGTAAACATGCAATATAAAACCCATCGCTTTGTGCATCTGGCAGCAATTGAATTTCACCATGTTTTACGTTTTGTTTAAGCTTTTGCGGCATGCGTGCAGCGAGTGTTTCATCTTTTTGAAAATCAGCATGATCTGCTAAAAATGCTGCTACAACATCCCCATTTTCATTCCGGTCAATTGTACATGTACTATATACAAGGGTCCCACCTTTTTTTAATAAAGGCGCAACCGCATTTAAAATATCTTGTTGAATACGCGCCAGCTGCTTTACATCTTGCTCAGTTTTTGTATATTTCAAATCAGGTTTACGTCTCATTACACCAAAACCTGAGCACGGAGCATCTACTAAGATGCGGTCAAACATTTCTTTATCAAACTGTTCGCCTGCTTTGCGGCTGTCTTGAACCGTCGGCTCAATATTGGTAAGATGCAGACGCTCTGCCTGCTGGGCAATCAGCTTTACTTTATGGTCATGAATGTCCAAGGAAATAACTTTACCACTGTTTCTAAGCTGCTCTGCAATATGAGTTGATTTTCCTCCCGGTGCAGCACAGCTATCTAAAATTAGCTCTTCTGTCTCTGCACCGAGCGCATGAGCCACTAACATAGAGCTTTCATCTTGAACGGTAAACATTCCTTCACGAAATGCTTGTGTATGAGCTGCATTTCCTTTTTGAACTTCTAGCGCTTCTTCTACAAAATGGCCTGGTTCTACAACAATACCTTCTTTTTCTAGCGCTTCTTTTACTTCATTTTGCGTAAAGCGTGCACTGTTTACTCGGATTGATTGTTTAGGGGCCATTAAATTAGCTAAACAGATTCCGCGTGTTTTGTCCAATCCATATTGTTCCACCCAGCGTTTTACAAGCCACAATGGATGACTCGTTTCAATTGCCAACCGCTCCACAGGATTTTGTATTTCCTCTAAAGAAGGCGTGCCGCTGCGCTGAATATTTCGTAAAACGCCGTTTACCATTGAGGCAATTCCTTTGTGACCCCGTTTTTTGGCAATTTCTACTGCTTCATGAAGAATTGCCCGGTCAGGCACTCGGTCTAAATATACCATTTGGTAAAGTGATAAACGAAGCAGCACTCGCACCCAAGGCTGAAGCTTTTTTGGATTTTTTAAGAAAGGCGCTAACCCGTAATCTAACGTATCACGTCTTTGAATCGTTCCATACACAATTTCCGTTAACAGTCCTGCATCTTTTCCTTGAATACCCCGTTTTTGTATGCTGTTATTTAACAATAGATTGCTGAATGCTTGATTTTTTTCAATAGCTAGTAAAATATCTAAAGCTATGTCTCGAACGTTGTACTTACTCATTGACATCCCCTAATACTGTTCCGACTTCAACGGATGTACCTCGTAAATACTGCGCTGCATCCATACGTTTTTTTCCAGCCGGCTGAAGTTCCGTCACATTAATAGCTGTTTCATTTCCAGTTGCTACTATAAATCCATTCTCTTCAAGTGATAAAACGGTACCCGGTTTGCCTGATGCGGATACTTTTTCTCCCCACCAAATTTTCATGACCTGACCGTCTGCTATTGTATAAGCAACGGGCCAAGGGTGAAGGCCACGGATATGGTTATAAATTTCTTCTCCTGTACGGGCCCAATCAATTTTCTCTTGTTCACGCTTAATGTTAGAAGCAAATGTCGCTTCGTCATCGTTTTGTTTAACCGGCGTAATTTCACCTTTTACAAGAGAAGGAATGGTTTCTGAAAGCAATTTTGCACCAGCAGCGCTGAGTTTATCATGAAGTGTGCCAACGTGATCACGTTCTTCAATCGGAACTTCTACCTGTGTTAAGATATCACCTGCATCTAATTTTTCTACCATATACATAATTGTAACACCAGTTTTCGGCTTACCTTGTAGAATTGAATAATGAATCGGCGCGCCTCCGCGCAGTTCAGGTAACAGAGAAGCATGCACGTTAATACAGCCGTATTTAGGCGCTTCTAAAATAGGGGTTGGTAAAATTTGACCAAAAGCCGCTGTTACAATTAGGTCAGGCTCATACGCTAACACTTGCTGATATTCTTCTTCTAAACGAATCTTTTCTGGCTGCAGTACAGGTATTTCATGCTTTAATGCCTCAACTTTTACAGGAGGAGGTGTTAATACGCGCTTGCGTCCTTTTGGTCGGTCCGGCTGTGTAACCACTGCGACCACTTCATATCCATCTTTAAGTAATGTTTGTAAAACCGGCACTGAAAAATCCGGCGTTCCCATAAATACGACTTTCATCGTGTAAAACCTACCCTTCTAGTTCATCCTCTTCGTAATACTTTGTCACTTTTTCCGTGAACAATACACCGTGTAAATGATCAATTTCATGCTGAATTGCTCGTGCTAAAAAACCTTTTGCTTCTATAAAATAAGGTTTTCCTTTACGGTTTTGCGCACGTACTTTCACATAATCAGCTCGAGCCACGTCACCAAAAAGGCCCGGAAAACTTAGGCAGCCTTCTGGACCGATTTGTTCGCCTCGTTGCTCAATAATTACCGGATTAATTAGCTCAATTTTACCGTGTCGATCATCCACGTCTACCACTGCCACTTGCTGCAGAACTCCTACTTGAGGAGCAGCTAGACCCACACCGTCTGCTTCAAGCATTAAATCATACATGCCGTTTAGTAATTTCGCTAATTTATTATCAAAGTTTTTAACGACTTCACATTCTTGTTCAAGTACTTCATTAGGATGGTAAACAAGCTTAAGCTTAGCCAAATAGGCACCTCCTTTATTCTTTCTATTTATATCCAAAAAGCTTCTTCTTTAACGCCATCAAGACGACTAGTTACATCATTGAGTATGGATTCAAATCAATAGTGATCGTTAAATTTTCCTTCTGCATTTCCGCTTGATAACGTTCTAATATATATTTCAATAGCGGAATCAGGCTTGGTTCCAGCTTGTATTTTAACATGCATTGATAGCGATATCTATCTTTTATCTTAGCAATCGGAGATGCGACTGGCCCTAAGATCGTTGTTTGCGGCGAAAGTTTCTGACGCAGATACTGCGAAATTTTGTCTGTAACAGACACCACTTTTGCAATATTTTCATGAGATACCGTTACAAGCGCCAAGTAAAAGAAAGGGGGATATTTGTGCATTTTACGAATTTCCATCTCGTGCTTATAAAACGCATCGTAATCATGCTGACTCGCAAGTTGAATGCTGTAGTGTTCAGGCGTGTACGTTTGAATCACTACTTCTCCTGGAAGTTTGTGACGTCCTGCTCTTCCGCTTACTTGTGTTAAAAGCTGAAACGTTTTTTCAGATGCACGAAAATCAGGTAAATTCAGCATTGTATCTGCTGTTAAAACGCCTACAAGCGTGACGTTTGGAAAGTCCAGTCCTTTCGCAATCATCTGCGTCCCTAGTAAAATTTGCGCTTCTCCACTTGCAAACTTGTTCAGGAGCTTTTCATGGGCGCCTTTTCGGCTTGTCGTATCAACATCCATTCGAACAACTCTAGCCTCGGGCAGCACTTTTGTTAATTCTTCTTCCACTTTTTGTGTACCAGACCCGAAAAAGCGGATATGTTCGCTGTGGCATTCTGGGCACTCAGTGTGCACATGTTCTTCGTGTCCGCAATAATGGCATTTTAATTTATTTTGATAGCGGTGATACGTTAGTGAAATTTCACAGTGCTCACATGTCGGAACGTAACCGCAGTCTCTGCACATAACAAAAGAAGAATGACCTCTTTTATTTAAAAATAAAACGATTTGCTCCCCTTTTTCCAAACGGTCTTTCATCTTTTCAAACAGCATAGTTGAAAACATAGAGCGGTTGCCGCTGCGAAGCTCTTCTCTCATATCAACGATATCCACCGAAGGCATTGATGACTTATTCATTCTTTGCTTTAACGTCAGTAGCTTATACACACCTTTTTGCGCTCTTGCAAAGGACTCAAGCGTTGGTGTTGCACTTCCTAAAATGACTGGACACTGATGATGCTGCCCTCGGTAAATAGCTACATCCCTTGCATGATAACGGGGGTTTTCTTCTTGTTTATAACTCGTCTCATGTTCTTCATCGATAATAAGAAGGCCCAAATTTTCAAATGGAGCAAATACAGCAGAGCGGGCCCCTACTACAACGGATACTTCTTTTCGCTGAATTTTTCGCCATTCATCGTATTTTTCCCCAGTAGACAAGCCGCTATGAAGTACAGCAACTTTTGAGCCGAATCGCTCTTTAAACCGCTTGACCATCTGAGGGGTAAGTGAAATCTCCGGAACAAGCATAATCGCTTCTTTCCCTTTTTTTAGCACTTGATCAATTGATTGGAGATACACTTCTGTTTTTCCGCTTCCGGTTACTCCGTACATTAAAAACACATCGTGAAGATTTTCTTCGATGTCCTGCAGAATCGGTGCGATTGCCTCAGCTTGTTCATCGGTCAATTGAAATGGCTTTGATGGTGTAAAGTATCGATCTTGATAAGGATCACGGTATATTTCAATTTCCGTTTCCGCTAAGAGTCCTTTGTTAATCAGCGCTTTTATAGGAGCGGAGGTAATCTGCAAATCTTCCGCTATTTCTTTTATGGCTACTTCTTCATTTCGATTCAGCATAAAAGATAGCACTTGTTTTTGCTTTTCTGCCTGCTTATTTAACTCGCTCATAAACTGGTGAATTTCTTCAAGGCTTTGATTCAGTTTTACGCCTTTTGCCGTTTTTTTGTTTCCTTTGTTTTTCACGACGTAGACGACTTCAATTAGACCTTTTTGAATATCACGGTGAAAAGCAGGAGCAGCGGCTGTTTTTTCTACTTCACTCCACTTCAGCGAGGATCTTGACTGAAAAAACGGCTTTACTTGCTCATGAAGCTGTTCGTATGCCTCTTTTGAAAGGAGTGACAGTTCTTTATCATATTTTGCTTTCATCGCCGCAGGCAGCATGACTTGAAAAGCCGATATCATAAAACAAAGCGTTTTTTCGGTTAGCCAGTGCCCAATCTCTAATAGTTCGGGAGTCAGAACCGGCGTTAAATCAAGCAGGTCAGCGATTGGTTTAACGCGCTTAACTTCAGCCTCTTCTTTAAGAGCCACCACAAACCCTTGAACTTTTCTAGGACCAAACGGAACGACAACTCGCATACCCGGAACAATAATTCCTTTCCATTTGTCGGGAATAGCGTAGTCAAAAGCTCGATCTGTTTGCTTAGCAGCCACGTCCACAATTACACTAGCTACACTCATTTCTTCAGCCCTTCTAACATTTCCCTCACTTCTTTTAACACCTCGGTAGCTACATCGTGTTTTGAAAGGATGGGAAGTTCTTTAGACTCTCCGCTTCGCTTATAGAGCGTTACAATATTTGTGTCCGTCCCAAAACCTGCTCCTTCTGTCGTCACGTTATTGGCTACAATCATATCCAAGTTTTTAGATGCAAGTTTCTTTTGTGCATATTCATCCACTTGTTCTGTTTCTGCTGCAAAGCCGACTAAAAGCTGGTGTTCTTTTCGCTCTCCAAGCGTGCGTAAAATATCTGTTGTTCTCTCTAGCTCTAGTACTGCTTCACCAGGCTGCTTTTTCATCTTTTGATCAAACACATGCTTTGGTCGGTAATCTGCCACTGCGGCTGATTTAATGACAACATCTGCTTCATGATAGCGCTGCATAACAGCTTCAAGCATCTGCTGCGCACTTTCAATTTGAACAACCTGCACTCCTTTTGGATACTCTAAATTCGTCGGTCCCGTTACAAGTGTTACCGATGCGCCTAATTTAGCAGCTTGTTCTGCAAGGGCATAGCCCATTTTCCCAGTAGATCGATTGGTGAAAAATCGGACGGGATCAATGCGTTCTACCGTAGGTCCTGCTGTAACCAATACATTCACACCTTCAAGGATCTTTTGTGTATGTGATGCTTGTGAAAAATAAGATCCGATTAGTGAAACAATTGTTTCTGGCTCTTCAAGACGACCTTTTCCTACATAACCGCATGCCAAATACCCTTCTCCAGGTTCTACAAAAGAGTAACCAAATGATGAAAGAGTGCTCATATTTTTTTTAACAGCTGGATGATCGTACATATGAACATTCATTGCAGGTGCAATCCACACAGGTGCAGTAGCAGCCAGCAGCGTTGTGGAAACCATATCATCTGCAAGACCATTTGCTATTTTCCCTATCATATTTGCCGTAGCAGGAGCTACTAAAATTAAATCAGGCCAGTCTGCTAAATCAATATGTGCAATTACAGATGGATCTTTTTCATCAAACGTATCTGTATAAACTGGGTTTCGAGACAGAGCTTGAAACGTAAGCGGCGTTACGAACTCGCATGCTGAAGCAGTCATCATTACTTTAACTTCCGCTCCCGCTTGTACTAATTTACTTGTTAAAGCTGCGGCTTTATATACGGCGATTCCGCCGCTAACACATAATAAAATTCGTTTTCCCTTCATCATTATGCCCCCATCTATTTATCCCGCTCAACCAGCATCCGCTTGTTTACTCGGGTAACTATCTAAAGCTTTTCAATTCAATTATTATACCATTTTTGTAGTGAGACATTCACTATCCTGCTTGAACACAGATAAAAGCATCAAAAAAATAACAACCTATAAAGTAGGTTGTTATTTTTTCACTTACTGATGTTTAGAATCTTCTTCTGCTACACCTTGCTTATAGCTTAATTGTTCAGCATTAATTTCTTCTAAAGCACAGCCTACAAACTTATAAGAAACCGGCTTTTCAATCGGCGTATCATTGTGAAGCTGTAATTGACGTGCACGTTTTGCAGCTACTGTCACAAGCGTGTACTTAGAATCTAATTTTTCCATTAGGGAATCAATTGATGGATAAAGCATGTTTATTCTACCTCCAGCATTCTTTTATAGCGCGCAGAAATACGATCACGACGGCAGTGTTCAGCCGTTACGATAGCACGGATGCGAGCACAAGCATTTTCTACTTTGTCATTTTCTACAACATAATCGTAGGCGTCCATAAGTTCAATTTCTTCTTTTGCCACGCGCATACGGTTATTGATTAAATCTTCTGTTTCAGTACCGCGGTTTACGATACGACTTTTAAGCTCTGATAAACTCGGCGGTGCCAAGAAGATGAACAAACCTTCTGGAAATGCTTCTTTCACTTGAAGAGCACCTTGCACTTCAATTTCTAGAAATACGTCTTTTCCTTCAGATAACGTTTGTTCTACATAATCAACCGGGGTACCGTAGTAGTTACCTACGTATTCAGCCCACTCTAATAATTTCTTGTTTTCAATCATGCGCTCAAACTCTTCGCGTGGTTTGAAGAAATAGTCAACGCCGTCTACTTCACCTTCGCGGGGCTTTCTTGTTGTTGCAGAGATAGAATACTGCAATTTAATGTCTTCTTGCTCAAACAATGCTTTTCGTACCGTTCCTTTTCCAACACCTGATGGTCCGGAAAGAACAATTAATAAACCTCTTTCAATCATCGGTTCAAGTGACCTACCCTTCTAATAATTCTTCTTTGTTTATAAGTCGCTGTGACACAGTTTCTGGCTGTACAGGAGCTAAAATAACATGATCGCTATCCATAACAATAACAGATCGTGTTTTACGTCCTTGCGTTGCATCTATTAAAGAGCCTCGATCTTTTGCATCTTGAATAATGCGTTTGATTGGAGCTGATTCAGGATGAACGACAGAGATTATACGATTAGAAGAAATAAAATTTCCAAATCCAACGTTCACTAATTTACCGCTCATAAGAAGCCTCCTGCTATACCAATATAATCTTTATCTTACACGAAGGCTATTCAATATTTTGAACCTGCTCTTTTATGCGTTCTAATTGTGCTTTCATACTAATAACATACTGAGCAATAGTACCATTGTTTGCCTTCGCACCGATTGTATTCATTTCACGATTCAGCTCTTGAACAAGAAAATCCAGCTTGCGTCCTACTGAATCAGGTGTATTTAATGCTTGAATAAATTGTGAAACATGACTTTGAATTCGCGTAAGTTCTTCGCTAATATCTGCTTTTTCAGCAAAAATAGCTACTTCAGTCAGCACTCGCTGCTCATCGAAAGTACCTTCTAAATAGTCGCTCAGCTTTCTTTTAATACGCTCGCGATATTGTTCAGCAACTTCAGGAGCAAGCTGTGTAATTTTTTCGCGAATGTCTTGAATGTCCTGTAAGTACCCCATTAAATCGTGATACAGCTCTGATCCCTCTCGTTTCCGCATATCCACTAACTGATGCACAGCAGCTTCAACGGCTTCAAAGATTGCACCATGAATACTCGTCTGATCAGCTTCTTCTTCATAAGTTGTCATCACTTCAGGCATGTGTAAAATGTCTTGAATTTGAACAGATTGTGACAGCCCATGCTTTTCTTTTACTTGCTGCAACGCATGCATGTATTCATCAAGCAGCTGCCAATCCGTCTGCAGTTTCTTTTTTGCCATTTCTTCACCTGAAATAGTAACAAATACTTCTACTCTACCACGTTTTATGTATGTTTGAACGATTTTTTTTATTTTATCTTCAATTTCAATTAATTGTCTTGGCATACGAATAACAATTTCACAAAAACGATGATTAACAGACTTCATTTCGACTGTTACTGATCGATTTTCCACTTCCGCTTTTCCGCGGCCAAAACCAGTCATACTTTTTATCATTATCATCACATCCACTATGTACATCTTACATAAAAAGTATCATAAAAGAAAGTGTTAGCAAAAAAAAGAAATCTCTCTTCTTTATTCAACCTGTAAAGGCTGCCTTCATGAGTTTTCTCATTTAGGACAGCCTGTATTAAAGTATAGCACAATTTATGAAGGTTTTCTTGTTAAAAGTGAACCGGCAAGTAAAAAAGTTGGAAGACTTGCAAGTCCTAAAATAACGAGCCATTCCCGCGGTGCAATGGCCATTGTATGGAAAATAGGCTGCAGGGGCGGATAGTAGATAGCCACCAGCATAAGGATAATAGATGAAATAACGGCTCCTACAAGATATAAGTTCTGAAATGGATTGCGATCAAAGATTGATTTTTCACTTCGGCAGTCAAATACGTGAATAAGCTGTGCCATAACAAGCGTGGCAAATGCAATCGTCTGAGCATACTGCAGACGATCTGGGTCATTGTCGTAGACAATCATGAATGCAGCAAGTGTAGCAGCTCCAATTAAAAATCCGCGGCTGACTACTTTCCACCCTAATCCTCTTGCAAAAATACCTTCGCGCGGATGCCTTGGATGGCGCTTCATCACGTTGTCCTCCGGCTGGTCTAAGCCAAGAGCCATCGCAGGCAAACCGTCTGTTACTAAGTTTACCCATAGTATTTGAATTGGCACTAGCGGAAGCGGAAGTGCTAAAATCATCGCAAAGAGCATAACTAAGATTTCTCCTACATTTGATGCAAGCAAGTAACGAATAAACTTTCGAATATTTTCATAGATGTTTCGTCCTTCTTTGATCGCTGATTTAATAGTAGCAAAATTATCATCAAGCAAAACGAGTGAAGACGCTTCTTTTGCTACGTCTGTCCCGGTGATGCCCATCGCGATGCCTATGTCTGCTGCTTTAATAGCCGGTGCATCATTTACGCCGTCGCCCGTCATAGCTACAATGTGATCTTTTGCTTGAAGAGCTTTAACAATTTTAAGTTTATGTTCAGGCGATACCCTGGCATATACGTAAACATCATCCACTACTTCTTCTAGCTCTTCCTGCGTCATTTTGGATAAATCCGTTCCTTCCAAGACTTGACCGTTTTTCGGTAAAATGCCTAACTGTTTTGCAATCGCCTGTGCTGTAATGACGTGGTCACCTGTAATCATAACGGTTTTGATTCCTGCGTCTCGGCATTCTTTGACCGCTTGCTTGACTTCTGGTCTTGGCGGATCAATCATTCCTTGAAGCCCGAGGAAAGTAAGGTCTTTTTCCGCTTCGTTCTCTGTATGAACGCTCTCATGGTCTCCTAACGGCCGATAAGCAATCGCAATGGTTCGAAGCGCTTGGCTAGCTAACTGATCAATTGCTCCTTTTACTTCATTATGAACCGTTACCGACAGCGTTTGTTGTCTGCTTTCCCACAAAATATTTTTGCTGTTTACAAGCAGCACATCAGGARCACCTTTTGTTATGACATAGCGCTTATGAGATGCGTCTTCAATGACTACACTCATCATTTTGCGCGTTGAATCAAATGGAAACTCTTCAATAATCGTAAACTGCTTTTGAATGTTTTCTTTTGTCAGCCCCGCTTTCATCGCGGCCACAAGCAAAGCCGCTTCAGTAGGATCCCCGTCGATGACATATTCTTTATCTTTTCTCGAAATGGACGTTTGATTGCAAAGCAGACCAAACACCAAAAGCTGCTGAAGCGATTTTTCACTCCGTGTATCAACTTCTCTTTCCTCTCGCGAAAATACGCCCGTAGGTTCATACCCTGTCCCTGATACCCTCCACGTCATTCCTCCTGACCAGAGGTGAGTAACCGTCATTTTATTTTGCGTTAATGTGCCCGTTTTGTCTGAGCAAATGACTGATGCGCATCCTAGTGTTTCAACAGCAGGAAGTTTGCGTACAATGGATCTTTGCTTAATCATGCGCTGTACACCAAGAGATAGCGCCACGGTTACGATGGCAGGAAGACCTTCGGGTATGGCAGCAACAGCTAAGGAAACTCCCGCTAAGAACATACTGTATAAATCATGACCTTGCAGCACACCAATCCCGACAACTAATACAGTAAGTGCAAGAGCTACAACGATTAAAATTTTACCTAATTGCTCTAACTTCCGTTGAAGAGGAGTAATCATGGCTTCAGCATTTTGAAGCAAATCAGCAATTTGTCCCATCGCTGTTTTCATTCCAGTCCCTACAACGATACCTGTTCCGCTTCCTCGCGTCACAAGCGTACCCATAAACGCCATATTGTCCTGATCTCCAAGCGGCACTTCATCTCCTGGCAAAGCTTTTATTTGCTTGGCAACAGGCAAAGACTCTCCCGTAAGCGCTGATTCTTCAATTTCTAGACTTTTGGCTTCCATAATTCGAAGGTCAGCCCCGATACGGTCTCCGCTCGAAAACTTTACAACGTCTCCTACTACCAGCTCTTTAGATGGTAACTTAACCCATTTTCCTTCACGCATAGCTGCTACTTGAGGAGCAGAAAGCTCTTTTAATGCATGAAGAGATTTCTCAGCTTTTCTTTCTTGAAAAAAACCTAGAAATCCATTAATTACTACAATGGCAATAATAGCAACCGCATCGATGTATTCGCCTAAAAGCCCTGAAATAAGCGTGGCAGCTAGTAAAACCAGTACCATAAAATCTTTAAACTGCTCTAGAAACACAAAAATGGCCGGTTTTTTCTCTCCTTCAGTCAATTCATTAAATCCTTGCTGCTGCTGACGTGCTTTTACTTCTTTGTGTGTAAGACCATGCTGTSTGTCTGTT
>NZ_JBFULJ010000036.1:0-21463 GCF_056400385.1 Priestia sp. P5_B4 | reverse complement strand
ACGTATATGTATGCAGCGGTTAATTACTGGCTTGAAGCTCCTGCAATGACATATGCAGCCGCTTGGAAGATTATGTCGTGGTTTGCGGTAAAGGATCTTATTTTTACTGTTCTTGGGGCTATGCTTGCTCCGAAAATTTATAAAGCCCTACGATCTTCTTCGTATTTGTCAAATACGCAATCAAATAAAGTATCATAAAAGAAGCCTGCTCAAGTTTGAGCAGGCTTTACTTTTATACCGTTTTCACTTTATCTAATACACGTTCTACTTCACCCATTACAGCTGTTTGTACAGCTTCTAAATGAGCAATGCTCGTTGCTTCATCTTCTGACACGACGCCAAAATAGAACTTCACTTTTGGCTCTGTACCAGACGGACGAAGGCAGAACCAAGAACCGTCTTCTAAGATATATTTTAATACATTTGATTTTGGCAATGTAATTTCTTCTACTTTTCCTGCTTTAATATGCTGACGCTTACTTAATGTATAATCCTCTACAACCGAAACATTTAATCCTGCAATATTCTTAGGAGGTTCATTTCTAAATGTAGCCAAAATATGCTGAATTTGCTCAGATCCTTCTTTTCCTTTAAGCGTTAAAGATTTCAGACCTTCACGATAGAAACCATATTTAGTAAACACTTGCTGAAGCGCTTCATATAGCGTCATGCCCTGCTTTTTATAATAAGCACAAGCTTCTACTGCTAGAATGGCTGCTTGTACAGCGTCTTTGTCACGAGCAAAGTCACCAATTAAATAGCCGTAGCTTTCTTCATAACCGAATTGGAATGTATACTCGCCCGTTTGCTCATATTGCTTAATTTTTTCACCGATAAATTTAAAACCGGTTAGAGTGTCAACAACTTGCAGTCCAAATGAACGAGCAATTTGTGCGCCGATTTCTGACGTTACAATCGTTTTTAACACAACGCCATTAGCAGGCAGCACGCCTTTTTCTTTCTTTTGAGAAAGCAAATAGTGAAGCAATAAAGCACCCGTTTGGTTTCCTGTTAATAACGCATATTCGCCGCTTGGATCTTTGACAGCAATTCCTAAACGGTCTGCATCTGGATCCGTTGCGATTAAGATATCTGCATCAATTTCTTTTCCTTTACGAACAGCATATTCAAACGCAGCTGGTTCTTCAGGATTCGGAGATTTAACCGTCGAGAAATTTGGATCAGGAAGTTCTTGTTCTTCAATAACCGTGACATTTTCGTAACCGATGGATTGAAGCGCGTTGCGAACTGGCTTATTAGCTGTACCATGTAGAGGTGTAAAAACCACTTTTAAATCTTTACCTGTTTCAGAAGCTAGCTCTGGATTAATTAAAATCGTTTTTAGTTTCTCATTGTATGCTTCGTCAATCGCTGAACCAATCATTTCAATAAGACCTTTTTCTTTTAGCTCCGCTTCAGATTGAACAGCTAATGTAAGTTCATTTTCCACAGCATTTACAAAGCCAACTAGTTCATCAGCTTCTTTTGGCGGCAGCTGACCACCGTCTGGACCATATACTTTGTATCCGTTATATTCAGGAGGATTGTGGCTCGCTGTAATAACAATACCTCCAAATGCGTTTAACTCACGCACTGCAAATGAAAGTTCAGGTGTTGGTCTTAGCTCTTCAAATACATACGTTTTAATTCCGTGACTTGCTAATGTTTTTGCTGCTTCCATTGCAAATTCAGGGGATTTGTGGCGAGAATCATACGCAATGACTACTCCTTGGTTAATAGCTTCTTCGCCAGCTTGTTTAATGTACTCAGCAAAGCCTTCGGAAGCTTTTCGGATTGTATACGTATTCATACGGTTTGTACCGGCTCCAATTTCCCCACGCATTCCGCCTGTTCCAAATTCCAATGTTTTATAAAAACTATCTTCTAATTGTTTTTCATCACCTTTGATTGCGTCTAAATTTTGACGTAATTCAGGATCTAAATTTGGATAATTAATCCAAGATGTATACGTTTCTTTCCAACTCATAAAAAAAGCCCCCTTATATAGATGTAAATATGTATGAAAAGAGAAAAACGAGTAATCGTCTTTCTCTTTTTTTAACAGTCATATTATATTTCTTCGTCAAAATTTGACTTCCTGCTATTATATTATGGCTGTATTGACAAATTTTGAGGTACTTTTTTATTTTATCATGAAATACCTGTCATACGGTTAACTTTTTCATCTACTGGTACAACTGCGTCATGAAGGTGCTGTTCTAATTCATCCGTATAAGCTTTTGTTTGCTCAGGCGTCCACTTTAACTCTTCGGCCATATGAGCAATCACTTGTTTTTTCCAGCTTCTTACCCAGTTGATATCAAAGAATAAAGCGCCCGTACGTCTAATGAAGAAGTCCACTGGTTTTGAAACCATTTCTTCTTCTATGCCATATTGAATTTGCAGAAATACACTAGCTGGAAGGTCGCTGTTTTTTAGCTGATCAGGACGTTCAATCATGTAGCGGTATACTTTATCTACGTTTGAGCCATAGCGTTTTACAAGCTTTTCAGCAGCGTCACGTGATAACCCTAGTTTGATGCCTTCTTTGACTTTTTGCTCTACAAACGTTGGGAACCCACCTGAACCGCCTACATTACCTCCAGAAATCGGTAAATGTTTAGTTTGACAGCTTTCAAATTCGCGTCCTTCTGCTTTAAAATCTTCAGCTACGCGATTTACGACAATTTCAGCCATTTTACGGTACCCAGTTAATTTCCCTCCAGCGATTGTAATTAAACCTGATTCTGATGTCCAGATTTCATCTTTACGCGAGATTTCAGAAGGATCTTTTCCTTGTTCGTGAATAAGTGGACGAACACCCGCCCAGCTTGATTCTACGTCGTCTACCGTAAGATCAACCGTTGGGAACATATAGTTAATCGCATCAATAACATATTGACGGTCTTTTACAGTCATACGCGGATGTCTAGCGTCTTCTTTATAGACCGTGTCTGTTGTGCCTACGTATGTTTTTCCATCACGCGGAATCGCAAATACCATACGTCCATCAGGTGTATCAAAATAAATGGCTTGTTTTAACGGAAAGCGTTCTTGGTCAATAACTAAGTGAATTCCTTTTGTTAATTGAAGCTGCTTGCCTTTTTTTGAATTATCTTTTTCACGCAGCGTGTCCACCCATGGACCTGCAGCGTTGACGATTTTTTTCGCATAGATATTATATTCTTTATTCGTAAGCTGATCACGAACAACCGCCCCTACTACTTTTCCTTTATCGTAGATGAAGTTTTCCACTTTTGTGTAATTGACTAAGTCTGCCCCTCTTGCTGCAGCTTCTTTAGCTACTTCAATCGTTAAACGTGCATCATCTGTTTTATATTCAACGTAGTAACCGCCGCCTTTTAAATCTTTAGATTTCACCAATGGCTCGCGGCTAAGTGTTTCTTCTGCGCTAAACATTTTGCGGCGCTCTGAGCGTTTTACACCAGCTAAAAAATCATATACGCGCAGTCCAATTGAAGTTGAGAATTTACCGAATGTTCCACCTGTATGGAAAGGTAACAGCATCCACTCCGGAGTCGTTACATGAGGGCCATTTTCATATACGATGGCACGTTCTTTACCAACTTCGGCTACCATTTTAACTTCAAACTGTTTTAAATAGCGTAGACCGCCGTGAACAAGCTTTGTTGAACGACTAGATGTTCCTGCTGCGAAATCCTGCATTTCAACTAATGCCGTTTTCATGCCTCGATGAGTCGCATCAAGTGCAATACCTGACCCAGTAATTCCCCCACCAATTACTAGTAAATCGTATTGATTTTGTGTCATGTCTACCAATTTATTCGAACGTGTTTGACTTGAAAACATACGTCATTCCCCTTTCATTTTTCAAAGATATAAAATTTTTCCAATATACAAAAAAGAGAGACCACAAATCACATATATAGTATGCCTACATATGGATCTGTGGTCTCTCCGATTCTCCAACCAATTTATTAACTTGAGTAAATTATATCATACATGCGCTTTTAATTAAAGGATTTTCATCAAATAATTACTTAAAAGCCATTGTTGCATGTACGGCTTTTTTCCAGCCGCTATATAATTCTTCACGCTTTTCTTCTTCCATACTTGGTTCGAAAGATTTTTCCATATTCCACTGCTGCGCAATTTCATCGCAATCTTTCCAGTAGCCGACCGCTAGACCCGCTAAATATGCTGCCCCAAGAGCCGTTGTTTCATTCACTTGAGGACGTTCAACCGGAACGTCTAACACATCACTTTGGAACTGCATTAAGAAATTATTCTTAACTRCTCCTCCGTCTACACGCAATGTTTTTAATGTGATTCCAGAGTCCGCTTCCATTGCACTTAATACATCTCTTGTTTGATAAGCTAGTGATTCAAGCGTTGCACGGATAAAGTGTTCTTTTTTTGTACCCCGAGTCAATCCAAACATCGCCCCCCGTACATCACTATCCCAATAAGGTGTTCCAAGTCCTACGAAAGCTGGCACAATATATACGCCGTCTGTAGACTCTACTCGCGTTGCATAGTTTTCAGTTTCAGCCGCATTTTTAAACATTCTTAAACCGTCGCGAAGCCACTGAATAGCAGATCCTGCTACAAAAATACTGCCTTCAAGCGCATATTCTACTTTGCCGTTAATCCCCCATGCTAATGTAGTTAACAAACCGTGATCGGACTTAACTGCTTTTTCACCCGTATTCATGAGCATAAAGCAGCCTGTTCCATAGGTGTTTTTCGCCATTCCTTTTTCATAGCACGCTTGTCCAAATAAAGCGGCTTGCTGATCCCCGGCTGCTCCAGCAATTGGAATGTTTTTACCAAAGAAATGATAGTCTACTGTATGAGCGTATACTTCAGAAGAAGGCTTCACTTCTGGAAGCATTGATTTCGGTACCCCTAAGATGTCTAGCAGTTCATCATCCCATTTTAAATCGTAGATATTGAACATAAGCGTGCGGGATGCGTTTGAGTAATCCGTTACATGCGCCTTTCCGCCTGATAGCTTCCAAATTAACCATGTATCAATTGTTCCGAATAACAATTCACCGTTTTCTGCTTTTTCACGTGCACCTTCTACGTTATCTAAAATCCACTTCACCTTTGTTCCAGAGAAGTATGCATCAATTAATAATCCCGTTTTGTCGCGGAACGTATCGTTTAATCCTTTTGCTTTTAATTCTTCACAAATACCAGACGTTTGTCGAGATTGCCATACAATTGCATTGTACACCGGTTTCCCTGTTGCTTTTTCCCATACTACTGCTGTTTCACGCTGATTGGTAATCCCAATTCCTTCGATTTGATCCGCATGAACACCTGACTCAGATAAACAAGATGCGATAACTGCTAGGATAGATCCCCAAATTTCACTTGCATTATGCTCTACCCAACCTGGTTTTGGAAAGTACTGTGTAAACTCTTTTTGAGCTACATGTACAACTTCACCTTTTTTATTAAATAACATTGCTCGTGAGCTTGTTGTTCCTTGGTCTAAAGATAAAATAAATTTTTCCATATCAATATCCCCTATTCTCTGTATAGTGTCGTTTCTTTATTGTACATAGTTAGATGGTAAAGCGCATTCATTTTTTCGGTACTACTGCTGATTGAATCTGTGCTGCCTTTTGTTTAGAAACAGCGTAGATAACTGCTAAAACAATCAGCGCTAGACTTAAAACAACCCATAAACTGCTTGACATTTTATTTAAAAATGCCGCTTGGTAAAATACTGCCCCGATTGATCCGCCTACTAAAGGACCCACTACTGGCACCCAAGCATATTTCCAGTTCGAGCTGCCTTTGCCAGGTATCGGCAAGATAGCATGAGCAATACGAGGTCCTAAATCACGAGCAGGGTTGATGGCATAGCCTGTTGTTCCTCCTAATGATAAACCAATACTTACGATTAAAAATCCTACTACTAAAGGATTTAATCCATCTGTAAATTTATTTGCTCCAATTGCTAAGATTCCTACTACTAATACAAACGTTCCAATTGCCTCACTTAAAACGTTTGCAAATGGGTTAGCAATTGCTGGCCCCGTTGCGAATACGCCTAATTTTGTACCAGCATCTTTTGTTTCTTTCCAGTGTGGAAGATAGTGTAAATAAACAACTGTTGCGCCAAGAATGGCTCCAATAAACTGAGCTAAAATGTACACCGGTACTTGTGACCACGGAAAATCACCTGTAATAGCAAGCGCTACGGTTAACGCTGGATTTAAGTGTGCCCCACTCATATTACCAACCGCATATGCTGCCATCGCTACTGCCATTCCCCATCCCATTGTGATAACGATCCATCCTGAATTCGCAGCAAACGATTTTTTTAAATTGACGCCCGCACATACACCAGCGCCAAGGATAATTAAAATCATTGTTCCAATTATTTCTCCTAAGAATGCTTGCATATAAATAACCTCCCCTTTGTATGAAAACRATTAAAATAACAAGAAAATAAGAAAATCCACAATACATCCCCCTAATAAAATCATTAAAAGGCTATACCGTGGATCTCCTATTCTCCCTCACATCTATTAACTTATCTAGAAGTTTACTAGATGGTGAAAGCGTTGTCAAACAGTTTTTTTAAGTTGAAATACTCCACAGTTCTCTATTTGATGTTGTAACAGCAGAAGCCCCGGCTCCTAAAGCATTCAGCACTTCTTTTTCGGTTCGTATTAAACCTCCAGCTAACACTGGAATGCCTGTTTCAGCTTTGACTTCTTGGATTAAAGTGGGCACAATTCCAGGAAGAAGCTCAATATAATCGGGTTTTACTTTCTTCATTAACTCGTAGCTTTTCTTCAAAGCCGTGCTGTCTAATAAAAAGACCCGTTGAATGGCATAAATCCCTCTTTGTTTAGCTTTTAAAATGACGTTTGTTCTTGTCGAAATAATCCCCGCAGGCTTAAACTCCTGACACAAAAAATCAACCGCATATTCATCGTGCTTTAAGCCATGAATTAAATCTAAATGAATGATTAGTTTCTTTTCATGCTTATGGACCTCTTTCATAATTCCTTTTAGCATGCCCACTTGATTGTCTAAAAGAACTCCGTACTCATAATTACTTACTAAAAATTTTTCCAATTGCTTCATATCTCGAACAGCGGGTAATACCGATTGTCCATGAAAACTCATGTTTTCCCCTCTTTTCCATGGTTAGTCCACAAAATTCATTGTAATAGTTTTTATTATGGCAAAAGTTGAAATAAAAAACACCATGCATTTGCATGATGTTTTTAGAAACTTCTTTATTTTTTATATTTAATATTGTAAACGTCGTGGCGTCGGTCTTTTAATTGACGAACCGTTCCCGATTGACGCTGGCGGCGAAGAATTTCTAAATCTACGTCTCCAATAACTACCATTTCAATATTAGGATTACATTCTCCTACAATGCCGTCTCGTGCAAATTCAAAGTCAGACGGTGCAAAAATAGCGGACTGAGCATACTGAATATCCATGTTTTCTGTTTCAGGCAGGTTTCCAACTGTACCTGCGATAACCGTATAAATTTGGTTTTCGATCGCGCGCGCCTGAGAGCAGTATCTTACGCGCAAATAGCCTTGACGGTCTTCCGTACAGAATGGTGTAAAAATAATATTTGCACCTTTATCGGTAGCAATACGAGCAAGCTCCGGAAATTCGATGTCATAGCAAATTTGGATCGCAATTTTACCGCAATCTGTATCAAACACTTCAACTTTGTCTCCTGGGCTAATTCCCCACCATTTTCTTTCATTAGGTGTAATATGCACTTTGTACTGCTTTTCAATTGTTCCATCTCGGCGGAATAGATAGGCAATATTAAAAATATCTCCATTATCTTCTTCAACGAAGTGGGATCCTCCAATAATATTTACGTTATATTTAACCGCTAAATTAGTGAATAGTTCAATGTACTCTTCCGTATATTCTGCTACGCGCTGAACCGCTTTGCTTGGAATCTTTTCATTCAAGAAAGACATTAGCTGAGTTGTGAAAATTTCCGGGAATACGCAGAAGTCGGCTTTTGCGTCATAAGCAACATCTGTATAATATTCTACCTGTGTTGCAAACTCTTCAAATGAATTGATCTGTTTCATCATATACTGAACAACACAAATACGCACTGGGAATGACGTTTTAAAATGGCGTTTTGAACGGCGAACATAATCTACGTTGTTCCATTCCATCAGCGTTGCATACTTATTAGAAGCTAGATCATCAGGAAGATAACCAGGGTTTATACGCATAAGCGTAAATCCGTTCATTAGCTGAAAAGATAGGACTGGATCATAAATTTTATGATGAATAACTTGCTCTACATATTCTCTAGGCGACATTTCAGCTGAATGCTTATGGTAATTAGGAATTCTTCCTCCGATAATGATACTTTTCAGGTTCAATTCACGTGCTAAATCTTTACGCGCTTCATACAAGCGGCGTCCTATTTTCATGCCGCGATACTTTGGATGAACCATTACTTCAATTCCATACAGATTGTAGCCTTCGGGGTTATGATTTGTAATGTATCCTTCGTCTGTAATATCGTCCCACGTATGCTGATCATCGTACTCATCAAAGTTCACAATCAAGCTTGAACAAGATCCGATAATTTCCCCGTCGTACTCTGCACATATTTGTCCTTCTGGAAAAATGGCCAGGTGACTTTCAAGCTGTTCTTTTTTCCACGGATCCATTCCCGGGAATGATAGCTTTTGAAGTGCTAAAATTTCATCTATATCGTCCGGTTTGATGTTACGAATAATCATTTTTTTCTCGAATTTTGATAAATCTATTGTAGACATACGTTAAAACAACCCTTTCTCTCTCTTCATTAGGCAATTAGTTTCCCTGTTTTTTATTATAATAAACATTATTAAAAATTCAAAAAATGAAGTTGAGACATAACGAAATAAATCCAATCTAAAGACGAACAAATGGATGCATTAGCTCGTATAAATAGCTTGTGACACCGCTATTGATTTCCGTGCAACTGCTAGAAGGAACAGAACAGATGAAACCTACGTTCACCATAATAAAAAAACGAACCATGAATCAAAATATTTGATTCATGGTTCGTTTTTTACTTAGGCTAAAATACTTTTGTCCCAGCCTCATTTTCTATTTGCAAATATCTAATTTTATGGATGTTTTTTTAGTAGGATAATTTTCAATAAACCCTGGTCCTAAAGAAACTTTAATGCCATCTATTTTATATACATTATAGCGTTCACCGCGATTTAACGTACGAATCTTTACCCATTTTCCTTTTTCTTCTTTTAACAAAACCATCGGTGATTCAATCGTTACAAAACCAATTTGGCCTTTTGAAAGCTTTTTCGTTTTACAAAGGTTCTGGGCGACTGGAGCACTGCTTACTTTGTATTTGTTTTTAACAGCGATTGAATCAAAACCTTGAGAATGAAATTGACCAATAACCACTTTTGTACCGGTTTGAACGCGGTCAAACAGCCAGCGTACCTCTTCATCATACATACGAATGCACCCTGAACTTGCGTAAGTTCCGATAGAACTTGGATTATTATTTCCATGAATAGCATACGTTGTTCCATATGTTCCGCGCGCATTTAATCCTAGCCAGCGATCACCTAGCGGATTCCTAGGATCTCCTCCCCGAATGTTGTCTTTATAATAAGGCCGGTTTTTAATTTTATTCACAATGCTGAAGGTACCCTCTGGTGTATAACTCATCTGCCTGCCTGTCGCAACTTTGAACGTCTTTACTAATTTTCCTCCATCATAAAAAGCAAGGGTGTTAGTAGATTTATTAATAATAATAAGTTGATTTGACGCCGCAGACGCATTGCCTGTCAGGCCTATCCCCGCGAGTAAAAAAACAAGCCCAACAAAAAAAACAGCCACCTTTTTCATTTATCGACTCCCCCAATTTCTCTTATATCTATATAAGAAAAGTATAGGATGAAAGTCAAACCATCAGAACACTTTTTATCTTATAAGTCAAAATACAATAAAATCTTTCACGCACCCCTTTTTACTGACAAGAAGCAATAAATGTACATAACAAAAAAACGGCCCTTTAAAGGGACGTTTTTTTTGTATTTAAAGCTTMACTTCAACTTTTGCATTTTTCTTAAGTTCTTCAACTTTTTTCTCTAATGCTTCTTGTTTCTTTTGTTGTTCAAGCTGCTGCTTAATTTGTGGCTTTACGTCTTCAAGCTTTGGCATTTGAGATTGTTCTTTACCGCCGCTTGCTTGACTTTGGCTTTGTTTTGCAAATTGATCGTAATAATCTTGAATTTCTTTATCTGTTACTTCTGGTGTTTGGATGTCTTTATCTACGTACTGCTGATATTTAATGCTGTCAGCCAGCTCAGACTTTAATTGTGATTGAGTTAGTCCTGCATCTTTTAAAGCCGCTTTAAACTGTTTATCTGTTTTGAACTGCTTTTTCGTTTCTTTTAACTTTTTATTTACTTCTTCATCAGTTGCTTTATAGCCTTTGTTTTCAGCTTCTTGCAATAGCAGCGTTTGACCTACTAAATTGTCAATTGTTTGCTGCTTTACTTGTTTAGCTGCTTCTTTAGATGTTGGGTCTTGTCCCATTTGTTGATATTGGGCTTGTGATGAAGATAATGCCGCATTATATTCTTCACCAGAAACTTTTTTACCGTTTACAACCGCTACGGTTTTCTTCTCATCTACTTTTTGTTTATCTAATTTCTTCTGCATTTCTTTTGCTTGCTTTTCCTGCTTTTCCTGAGCCTCTTTTTGCTTCTCAGTTTGTGCAGTTTTCTGATCATCACTTTTTGATTGCTTTGCATCATCGTTTGAACCGCATGCTGTTAAAGCTGCAGCAATTAACCCAATGAGCAATGTATACATCAGTTTTTTCATGATTAATCTCCTTTCATAATCCCAAACGATTATTAGCTATTAGAAAAAATCATCTAGGGGGCATTGTATATGATATAGGCGTAAAAAGAAACCATTTAGTCTAATTTTAAACATATGTAATAAGATTGAAACGTTCTGTAATCTTATGAGAGGTAAACAATTTCGTTTATACGACTTGTCTAATCATAACATTATTTAGTATGTTTTACATAATTTGCAGAAATTTATTCATCGTACATTCTTTTCTTTAAAGCTTTCTTTACATTAAAGATGACAGTATTTGATCACATAATTTCATGGTTTTTACATTGTCACTTCCACTGGAAAGAAGTTCTTTATCACTTGTACAACACTCAATGAAATGAGCCATCTCTCCAACAAATCCACGAAGGTAAAGATCTCGATATGCTCCTGACATTGGAGAAGCAGAAGGTGTAAACACACGGTCGCTTTCTTTTAATGACTTCCATGGTAAATCATCAAAAGTCTGAGATTCGTGAATAGTCAATGCGTTTACTTCATCAGCAAAAGCAAAGCCATTGTCAAATGTCACTAATAAGTTTTCGCTTTCGCGAGACCACGCTGTCATGCCAGTAAAATACAGGCTCCCTACAGTGCCATTTTCAAACTTCAGCGAAATACTATTTGAAATATACTCACCATGATTATTTCTGAACCCTGCCACGTGAACGACTTCGCCGAACAAGTGACGGACAAGATCAACAATATGTATGGCAGCAAGCTTCATAAACTGCTCTTCATCTTTACAAAAAGGGGTACTGTCTACAGCAAACCTCGCTTGAAATGAACGGACGTTTCCAAGTTTTCCTTCTTCAATGAGCTCTTTTAGTTTTATATAGCAAGGTGCATAGCGCTTCATAAAACCTACCATTACTTTTACGCCAGCTTCCCTAGCAGCATCTGAAATCTCTTTTGCTTCCCTTTCATTCAGCCCCAAAGGCTTTTCCACATAAACATTTTTTCCCGCTCGAATGCAGTCAAGCACCAAAGCAGAATGATCTTCAGGCTGTGCCACAACTACTACTCCGTCGCACTTTTCCTGCTTCAGCATTTCCTTATAATCATCGTATGGCGTACCGCTGCTACCAAATCGCTGAAGAGCAGCTTTTGATCTTTCCATACTGCGTGTGGAAATTGCTTTAATTTCTGCTCCCGCTTCAATAACGGACGGATAAATGTTCGTTGATGCGTGAAAGCCTGCACCGATAAAACATAATTTTGCTTTTGTCATGTTTTCGCTCCTATTTGTTTTTTGTGATGGATTTATACAAGTTTGACCATATCACAAGCTCTTTTTGAATGTCCAATTGAAATCTGAAATATACCAATAAAAAGAAATAAGTTGAGACACAACTAAATGAATCCTACGTTTACCATAACAAAAAAACGAACCACTAATCAAAAATCTCGATCAATGGTTCGTTCTTCACTTCGTCTAAAATGCTTTTGTCTCAGCCTCTTTCTTTAATTTATGTATGAATTATAAAACGATTCATACGAATACGTAATCAAATTGTTTTCTTTTGCAAAACACTCAATGGAAACAGGAAATAAGAACCCGTATTTTTTTAAAATTGCAATATTTTTTTCGAATTGCTCGCAGTCGCTTTCTTCAATCGGCCGGTGTTTGATCGCTTCAATCACGGCAATTATTGTCTGAAGGCTACTAATGACTTGCAATGCTTCATCGAGTAAGCCATTATATAAATGGTCTGTACAATAATCTGGGTTTAATAATTCATCAGGATTAAGCTTATCTACAGATACATACCGAGGTAACAAGTCATAGCGAAGCTGTTCAGTCAACTCTTCTATGTAATTCTCCATTTCTGGCGGAGCTGCTTGGGCAATTTTCATGGTTACCCCCCCTTTTTTCTCTTAACTTATGTCTCTTTATTTAGCATAACATAAACATAAAACGAGAACTTCAGGTAGTTATTTCCTCCTAATTATTTACAAGTTCTTTTAAAAGATTAAAGGATATTTACTAGTATGTAAGGAAGGGATTAAATATGAGTATACACGGCCAATGGCTAGAAGATAAAATCGCAAAAAATGATGCAGGGCAAACAATTGAAGAGTATTTAAAAACGGAATGGCGTATTCCTAAAAAAACGCTGCATCAGTTTCGGATGAAGAAAAATGTGCTTATAAACGGCGAGCCTTTACCATGGAGAAACACTCTTAAGGAACATGATAAAATGTCACTTCCTTTTTTTGAAGCAGAGCCTAATGAAATAACACCTTACAATGTTGATATAGAAATTTTGTTTGAAGATGAGCACGTACTAATCGTAAACAAACCAATAAACCTAGATACTCATCCTTCATCAGAACAAGACCAAAAAACTCTTTTAAATGCTGTAGCTGCTTATTTTCAAAAAATAGGCCTCAAAACAAAGCCTAGACACGTTCACCGTTTGGACAGCGATACATCAGGTGCTATCTTATTCACGAAGCATTTTGTAGCAAGCTCCGTGTTTGACCAGCTGCTGGCTGAACGTAAAATTAATCGGACTTATATTGCCCTCGTCCAAGGAATCATAAAAAAAGAGGACGGAATCATCAATGAACCCATTGGACGTGATCGTCATCACGCTACAAGAAGACGAGTATCTAGAACCGGACAAGCTGCCAAAACACGTTATCGGGTGTTAAAACGCAATACGGCAAAAAACGAAACGCTTATTGAACTTTCGCTCGAAACTGGACGCACTCACCAAATTCGTGTTCATATGAGTCACATCGGCTATCCATTACTTGGTGATACTCTTTATGGAGGAAAGAGATTAAAAGAGCAGCAGCAAGCTTTACATGCCATTAAGCTTTCTTTTATACATCCGTTTACACATCAGCGCGTCTCAGCTGTTGCACCTCTAACTCAGCAAGTCTTTTTGCCTTACAGCAAGTTGCTTTCCTATTAAATATAAAAGAGAGGTTAAGACACAACCAGCTAAGGGCAAACAAATAGAAGAAGTGCGCTGAACCGCTTGAGATACCTACATGAAACCTGCGTTCACCATATCAATAAAAAAATCCGAACGAGTTGAATTCTTTATCAAGAATCTCAATTCATCGTTCGGATTTTCCTTTAACTAAAATACTTTTGTCCTAGCCTCTTTTTTTCTATTGAATTTTAAATTGACGAATCAAGTTCGCCAATTCTTCACTAATCTCTTGCAGATGTTCCGCTGATTGAGAAACAGTAGAAATAGCTCTAATTTGTTCTTCTGTGGAAGCGGTAATCTCTTCAGTTCCTGCTGCTGATTGCTGTGCAATGGCTGCTATGCTTTGAATTGCCGCTACCACGTCTTCCTTATGCTCATCGATACTGTCCATGCTGCTTGTCACATGTTCGACAGCCGCCGCCACTTGTTCAATCGTAGTTGCAATTTCAAGAAAAGCTCGTTCTGTATCTCCTACCACAAAGTCTTGAGACTTTGAAAGCTCTTCTGTACGGTTGCATTCTTCACGCGCAGCAGCGACTTCACCTTGAATCGCTGCAATCGTATGGCGAACTTGTTCAGTGGCCTGAGAGGACTGTTCAGCAAGTTTTCGCACTTCTTCAGCTACTACCGCAAATCCTTTGCCATGTTCTCCTGCACGAGCTGCTTCAATACTAGCATTTAATGCAAGTAAATTTGTCTGATCTGAAATACTATTAATCGTGAAAATAATAGATTCAATTTTTTTCATCTTATTTGTTAACTCTTCCATTACAGCTTGAACAGCGTGAATCGTTTGAGACGATTCAGTGGTTTGGTTGCGAAGGAGCTGCATCTGTTTTAAACCTTTTTTATTGATGCTTACAGCTTCAATCGTCATTTTATTAATCTGTGCATTTTGTTCAATGACTTCTTCAATTTGCGAAGATAAACTCATCGTTTTATGATTAGTAGAGTCAGCGTCAGAAGCTTGCTGCGTGGCACCGCTGGCAATCTCATGGATTGCCCGGCCGATTTCCTCACTGGATGCAGTTGCTTCTTCAGATACGGCACTCAAGTCTTCAACAGACGTTTTTACTGTCTCAACAGACGTCTGAACCGTGCCAATCAATGTTTTCATTTTGGCTACCATATCATTAAATAAATGAGTAAGCTCACCAATTTCATCTTTTGACTTCGTCTTCACCTGAACCGTTAAATCGCCAGCTGTTACTTTGGCTACTTCATTTTTCAAGCGGCGAATTGGATTAGTAATAATTCTTGAGAAAAAGATGGTTAACACCACTGATAATAAGATTCCAATTAACGCAATCCAGACAATAACAGTCAGTAAATGATGAGCGCTTGAGAGCATTTCATTATAAATAAAGGCATTTCCTATCTTCCAATTCGTCCCTTCGAGAGTATCATATGCCATGACTCTTTCTTCACCTTGAAAGGTATACTTCATGAAATCTCTATTCCGGTCTGCTTCGTACATTTTTTTCATAAATGGCTGATTCATCAAATTTTCCCCAGCTTCTGTTGGATGAACGAGCGCTGTGCCATTTTGATCAAATAAAAATGCATACCCACCGTGATTTACTTCTGCTTTACCTACAATGTTTTTTAATGCATCTAAGTCTAAATCAGTAGCTATAACGCCCAGTACATTTTTAGTATCTGGATCTAAAATAGCCTTTGCAATTGTCACGACCGTCTTTTTTGTTGCTGCATCTTCATATGGATCCGTATAAACAACATCATTAGGTGATTCTACTGCTTGTTTGTACCATACCCTTGAAGTCGGATCATAGTTTGAACCAAACTCTTGTTTGGGAACAGAATACATTCCTTTATTTTGAGTGCCTATGTATTCAAGTGCTAGGTTTGGATACTTTTCTTTAAACTGCGTAAACTCTTTTTGAACTGTGTTCCATGTAAAATACGGATTTTTCTCTTGGTTTGTTTGATCTCCTTCCTGCTTAACAAAATTAACAATTACATCGTTTTCACTATACGTCAGCAAAGAACGACTATACATGTCTAAGTATGTATGAATGGTTTCTTTTAACTCTTTCACTTGACTTTGAGACTGAACTTCTACATCTTTTTCTATTTGCGTTTTGGTAAATTGATAAACAGCCCCTGAAACAACTAATAATAAAATAGCTATAAAAACACTAAAAAATACTACGAGCTTTGCACTTAACCTCTTCATTCCCTCACCCTTCTACAAAAATCTTTATATTACTAATAACGGCTTTTCATTTTCATTTTTGAAGAAGTTTTTGTGATTTATTTCAAATTCCCGCAAAATAAAACCAGCGCATCCTTTCATAACGAAAGAACGTGCTGGTCTTATTTTTGCTTTTCGTATGCATCAGGTTCAATATGAACAAGCGTATCTTTAATTTGATGCTCATCGTTCATCATATGTTCAATTTGATCGGCAATTTCATGGCTTTTGATAACATTTAAATGGGGATCTACTTTAACAGTTACATCAATCACGACTTGATTACCAAGCTTGCGCGCTTTCACATCTTCTACTTCTTTTACACCTTCTACAAGCTCGATGCTTTCTTTGTAGTGCCCTAACTTTTCTTCATCAAATCCGTCCGTTAAGGAATGAGCCGCTTCTTTAAAAATCTCAATGGCTGTTTTACAAATAATAATTCCCACAGCAAAAGCAGCTACCACATCCAGCCATGGCAAGCCGAATTGGGAGCCGAAAATTCCCACAACAGCCCCTATACTCACAAGTGCATCAGACAAATTATCTTTAGCAACTGCATATAAAGACTGGCTATCAAGTTTTTTAGCAAGCTTAATATTATATCGGTAAACACCACCCATAATAGCAGCCGCTCCAAGACCTACCCAAGCAGCCAGTAAATTAGGAGCTTCAGATTTGTCCATAAATAATGACTGACCCGCATCAACCAATACTTCTAGTCCGATGACCATCATAATAAAAGAAGCAATAAGTGAAGAAATATGTTCCGCTCTGGAATGTCCATAGGGATGATCATTATCACGAGGTTTTTTAGAGATTTTTAAGCCGACCAAGACAGCAATCGATGCAATAATATCTGTAACATTATTAAGACCGTCGGCTTTTAATGCAGAGGAAGCGGTGACACCCGCAATGATAAGTTTACATGTTGATAAAAAGATATATGATAAGATACTAACCCAAGCGCCTTTTTGGGCTTGCTCATAGTAGTTCTCCATCCCTTCCACTCCTTTATTCAAAATAAGCAAACTTAGTGTAACAAATGGATTTCGTGTGGGTCTATAGAAACATTATTGGCTGCTAACATACAAATAGAGAATGTTAAACTCTTTAGCTTTCTGCAAAACAAGTTGCCTTTACTCAACACTTTAAACGTTTAAGATCTTTCTAAATGTGGCACTTCATGTAGAAGGACATTTTTTAAAATCGCCCTGTAAAATTGTTTACTATTTTTTAAAGGGTGTGATTTTTATCACAGCTGAAGCAATTTATTCTTGTTACACTAACATTGTGAAAAACATCACAAAATAAAATTCAAAGGATGATACAAATGAAAACACAATTCACACCAAAAACACGAAAAGTTGCTGTTATCGGAACTGGTTTTGTTGGCTCAAGCTACGCTTTTTCAATGGTGAATCAAGGTATTGCCAATGAATTAGTGTTAATCGATATGAACAAAGAAAAAGCAGAAGGTGAAGCACGTGATATCAATCATGGAATGCCATTTGCCACACCGATGAAAATCTGGGCTGGAGATTATAAAGACTGTGCTGACGCTGATTTAGTAGTTATTACAGCGGGCGCTAATCAAGCTCCAGGGGAAACACGCTTAGATCTAGTTGAAAAAAACGTTAAAATTTTTGAATGCATTGTAAAAGATATTATGAACAGCGGATTTGACGGCATCATTTTAGTGGCAACAAATCCAGTTGATATTCTCGCACACGTTACACAAAAAGTATCAGGATTACCAAACGAACGGGTAATTGGTTCAGGAACGATTCTTGACACAGCTCGCTTCCGCTACTTGTTAAGCGACTATTTCGAAGTAGATTCTCGCAACGTCCACGCTTATATTATGGGGGAACATGGAGATACGGAATTTCCTGTTTGGAGCCACGCGCAAATTGGCGGTGTGAAGCTCGAACATTTTATCAATACTGCCGCTATTGAAAAAGAACCGGATATGCAGCATCTATTCGAACAAACCCGCGATGCGGCTTACCATATTATTAATCGAAAAGGAGCGACTTATTACGGAATTGCAATGGGACTTGTACGCATTACCAAGGCTATTTTAGATGATGAAAATTCTATTTTAACAGTATCTGCTTTATTAGAAGGACAATATGGTATTTCTGATGTGTATATCGGCGTACCAGCTATCATTAATAAAAACGGCGTGCGTCAAATTATTGAATTGAATTTAACCCCTCACGAACAGCAGCAGCTCGAGCACTCTGCTAGCATACTTAAGCAAACTCGCGACAGAGCTTTTGTGTAACATCTAAAGATTTTTGCGGGGGACTCCCCCGCTCCCTTGTTTTAAATATGTAGTAGAGGTGTATGAATATGACGTGGACTCAGGTATATAATCCGTTAGATAATATTTGGCTTTCTGCACTAATTGCACTCATCCCCATTATCTTTTTCTTTATTGCTTTAACTCTTTTGAAATTAAAAGGACATATTGCTGCTGGTATTACGGTGCTTCTTTCTATGATTATTGCTATTTATTTTTATGATATGCCTGCCTCAATGATCTTAGGAGCCACAGGCTATGGGTTTCTGTATGCACTTTGGCCCATCAGCTATATTATTATCGGAGCGGTGTTCTTATACAAGCTAACTGTCAAAAGCGGACAGTTTACTACCATCAGACAATCTATTATTTCAATAACGGATGACCCCCGCTTGCAAATGCTGCTTGTTGCTTTTTCCTTTAATGCTTTTTTAGAAGGGGCAGCGGGATTTGGAGCTCCAATTGCCATTACAGCAGCGCTTCTAGTTGGACTTGGGTTCAAACCATTAAAAGCAGCGGCGCTATGTTTAATTGCTAATACAGCTTCAGGAGCGTTTGGCGCCATGGGGATTCCTGTTATTGTCGCAGGACAAGTATCTGGCATAGATCCAAAAGAAATTGCTCATTTTCTTGGCACGCAGCTTCCGATTATTTCTTTTCTTATCCCTTTTTTACTTGTCTTTATTATGGATGGGATAAAAGGATTAAAAGACGTATGGAAAGCAACGAGCATCACAGCCGTTTCCTATGCACTGACACAGTATTTAACTGTTACATACATCGGCCCTGAACTTCCAAATATCACATCTTCTATTGTGAGTTTACTTGCTCTTGCTTTTTATATTAAACGAACAAGCCCGGCAGCAGCTAAAAGCTTCAGCCTGTCACCAAAACAGATTTTAAAGGCTTGGTCTCCTTTTATTCTATTAACGATACTCGTTACGGCTTGGAGCATTTCTTTTGTCAAAAAAATGCTTGAACATATGAACCTGCTTATTAACGTCCCATTTTTACACAATCACGTAATTAAAGCAGCGCCTTTAGTAAAAGATCCTACGCCTTACGCTGCTATCTTAAAAATAGACGTATTTGCAGCAACAGGTACAGCAATTCTTATTGCTTGTATCCTTTCAGTTTTCTTGCTTAACGTATCGCCAAAAGTGGCATGGACCACTCTTTTAGAAACCGTAAAAGAATTATCAAGACCTATTATTACTATTATGATGGTCATTGCTTTTGCTTTTATTTCAAATTATTCAGGACAGTCTTCTACACTTGGATTGGCGCTCGCTACATCAGCCGCTTATTTTCCATTTTTATCTCCATTTCTTGGCTGGATCGGCGTATTTCTAACGGGATCTGTCGTATCAAATAATGCGCTGTTCGGCAACTTGCAGCTAACTACAGCTCAGCAAATTAATGTCTTGCCAGTTATTCTCGTAGCGGCCAATACTGCCGGCGGCGTGATGGCTAAAATGCTTTCTCCTCAATCAATTGCCGTCGCTGCCGGAGCAGTGGGACTGGCTGGAAAAGAAGGTGAACTGTTTAAATACACGCTCAAATACAGCATGGGATTTTTGATACTAGGAGGGTTGGTTACTTTTTTATTGGCTTGGTGGTTATGATAAAAAGCGCTAAAAAGCTGTTATTACCGTGTTTCTTTCATTTAAACAAACGTTTGATTATATAAAAAAGTCCCCAGTTAGCGCTGGGGGTTTTTTTATTCCGAAATAAGTAAACCTATGTTGCCAAATTGTTTCCCTTTATCTAATCGTTCGCAAGCTGCAACTGCCTCTGACAGCGGATAGAATCGATCGACGATTGGTTTAATTTGATGTTTCTCTATAAAATCCATCATGTCCACGAATTCTTCCTGACTTCCCATAGACGTACCAAGTATGTTGAATTGAGGATAAAAAATGGTTCTTAGAGGTAGTTCAACTTCATTTCCAGAACTTGCACCAAAATTAACAATTCTTCCATTTGGCTTTAATATTTCAAAATAAGCAGGAAATAAAGCTGCCCCCACACTATCAAGTATGATATCTACTTTTCTATTGTTGGTTTCTTCTTTTAGGTTGCTTCCGCTATCTAATGCATAATTCGCTCCATGCTTTAGAGCTTGCTTTCTTTTTTCACCACTTCTAGAAGTGACTGTTACGTTAGCTCCGATAGCTTTTGCGAATAACAATCCATAGGTCGCGACTCCGCTTCCTATACCGGGAATAAGGAGGTGCTCTCCTTTTTTTAATTGGCCTTTTGTAAATAGAGCTCTATAAGCAGTTAAAGCGGATAATGAAAGAACTCCCGCCTGTTTCCAAGATAGATAAGATGGCTTTTGTACAACGTTATTCGCTTGTATGATTACATACTCTGCAAATGTTCCATGTGATGGACCGCCTAAAATTTTAGGTGTAAGTGGAACGTGTTCTACACAATCCCACTCTAGACTTGGATTAATAATTACTTCCATTCCTTTTTTTAAACCTTTTACGCCTTCTCCCAATTCTTCTATAATGCCTGCACCGTCTGAACCGGGGATAAACGGCTTATCTCCTTTGCCTCGATTATTCATAACGAATAAATCTCTCCGGTTTAAACCTGCTGTTTTTAGTCTTACTTTTACTTCTCCTCTTTCAGGGAGCATCTCCTGAAGATTTCTGTACTTCATGCCTGCTATTCCACTTTTTTCACTATGTATAATACCTTTCATCATTTCGCCTCCTTTTAATCTACTCTACTAAAAACCTCAAAACCCAAAAAGAAATATGCCTAAAAAAGGAAAACAAACTTTTAGAATCGATCTTTCACTGTTTTATCTTTATTTTTCTGTATCGTAAAGGTATTAAGCTTCTTTTATTACATTTTTGTTACAAACAATCTTTTTTTGAAAAAAAGATTAAAAAGTAGAAAGAAACGCCTGAAAACGTTGATAAATCAACCTTTAACTGGTAATCCCCTTACTATAACTAGTTTAGAAACTAGTAAAAAACTAAAAAAATTTAAGAAAAAAAGACAAAACACTTTCTTTTATTACAAATTTATTGTAATATAAATGTAACAAAAGAAATATAAAACACATAATTGTTACATAAATAAGGTTAATTAATTAGG
>NZ_JBFULJ010000035.1:0-22371 GCF_056400385.1 Priestia sp. P5_B4 | reverse complement strand
TATATTCATCACGCTGTCCATTATGTATCATTAACCAGTCTTTAAGGTTTTTGGGGAATGTTAGTCCCATCTTTTGTTCAACCTCTGCAATTTCTAATTCAGCAGCTGCTTCTTTAAGCGTTCCTGCTGCTTCTGGTCGATTTATTTTTAACCACTGCTCAAACTCATTCCAAACTTGCTTCATATTAGGAGCCTCCTTATATAACGTCATTAAATGAATCTAGGAAAAATGATTAGATATTTTTTAAACTTATACTAATTATGTATGGAAATCTTATGTAAATAAACTGTTTTATTATTTTCTACTACATGAAACGAACATCAATTAGCTCGCTTAACCTCATTTTGTTCGTTTGCTTACATCCTTCATCTATAAATACAAATAACCCTCCAAGGGAATCTACAAATTGAATAACTCCTGTTTCCGTTATACATTGCCCATGCTTGTAATACGTAAGGTATACTTTTTTATGTGTATGGAGAGCTTCGATCAAGGTAAAATTAATTTGTTCCATTTGATCTTCTGTTAAAAAAGGTTGAGGTATTTCTGATTGCTTTTTTATAACTTCTTGTAATCCTWTRTATTGCTCKGGCATASTGGCRAAYGGKCGCCATTTTTTCATTTTATCAAGACCTTTCTTTAAAAAATCTGTTGTTTTAATGGTTTTTATCGATGTATCTATGACTACATCGATAACCGATTTTCAAAATTAAGATTCATATGACTTCCTGTTGGCGCACAAATCGAAGACCAATTATAGATCTTCATAAACTTTTCCTAGATTTTTTTTAATCTGATCTTTTAGATGTTGATTTTCTACTTCTAATGAATTTACCTTACGGTTTAAATTATCGATTTTATTCTTTAAGGCCTCTATCAACACATCCTTAGATGCATCAGATGTATTTCTCTTGAGGTTTTTAGCTTCCCGTAAACCTTCTTGTTGATGACGCAAGTTTTCTATACGTTTCCTGATAGATAAATCTCTGTATAAAAAGGCCTTAGAAACTACAGCCGTTTCAGAAACTGAATTAAAATTAATTGGCTTTTTCTCTTTAATCATTTCTTTTATCGCTTTATCTACTCGACCTTTAGCTTTTGTATGTTTTTCATATGCATAATTTAATATCCCTGTGGTATTTGGACTTTTATTAGCCATTGTTCTTTCGTTCATCTCCTACATACTCGCGTTTATGTTTAGCCATACCGAAGACTCCGTTGTCATTTGCTATCGAATCTCGAATTTCTTTGTATTTAATAAGCTTTGGTTTAATTAACTCAATAGAACGAAGACGCCCACTTGCTTCATATTTCACAATATCTTCTTCCATCTGATTTATTTGTACATTGTAATAATCAAGGAATGTTGTATCGACATGGAAACTCCTACACTTGTTTTTTATACAAGGAACTTCTAGGGAGTAATCTAAGAACTCGCAATGTACTTTGGGACTTTTTATACATAGACCATGATCTAAACGGATTGAGTCCATGTTGTGTCGTATCCACTCAAGTTCTAATCCATTTTCTAAAGCTTGTTCACTTAGGTCTCCCCTTACCAATTCACCATTCGTATCTATACGTATTGAGTTTTGGACTTTTTCCCATTCTTTTCGAAGCGTATTATCCGAAATTTTTGCGTAAGCTAGCGTCATTTCGGGGCTCGTATGCGCCATTAATTTTTGAACGTGTAGAATGTTCATGCCGTTATTAATTAGACTTACTCCATACCTATGCCGGAAGGCATGATTTTTAAAATGGAATGCTGCTCCATCTTTATCAAGAATGTTACATTCGTTTGCTAACTGATTTAATGCATATGTAACTCTGTGCTGAGAAAAAGCCATTCCTCTATTTTTCCCACTAAGGACCGGAAACAGAAAATTATTTAGGTTATGGACTTGTCTTTCGTGGTTGTTAATATATTCTTGTTGTATTTGAACAATAGCCACAATTTCTTCTGAAATTGGAACGATATGTTCTTTTATCCCTACTTTTCGTTGATCACCTGATAACCACCATCCATTTTGTTTATATATTAAGCAATTTAATTTCAATTGACATACATCAGAAACCCTAAAACCAGTTGCCTCCATAATAACTATTAACCTAGCTATTTCAGGATCGATTTTATGTAAATATTCTTGAACTTGCTCCCATACATAATCAGGCACATGTTTAATGTGCTCCCGGTAATGTTTAGTCTCTCTAGAGGGGAAATCCTCTGGAAATATAAGTGTATGAATTGGACTTGTAGGAGCTTCTGGCCAATCAAAAGCTTGCATATATTCAAGTATCCTTCTTACATTTGAAATGCATTCTAGTACATGTCTATTACTCGGGACACGATTCTTAGTATGACTTTTCCCTCCCATGTCGTGATTCCTAATATAAAATAGAAAGTCCTCAATGTCCTTTCGTTTCAAATCTTGGAGAGTACTCCATTTAGGGTAAGTTTCTACAATGAAATCAAAAAACAAAAACATCTTCTTTAAAATATTTTGCATGGTCGCATAGGTAATTTGCTGCTGAACCAGCAACGTCTGGTAGGCATATTTTTTAACGAGCTCTCGATAAGGTTGTTGAATACTTGTAAAGTTAAGAAACCGATCTCTTCGAGACATGTTATAAGGAATACCTAGTTTCTCTACGTTCCATCTATCTTTTTCATATTCAGGTCGTTCATCATAATGGTCAGTGAAGAACTGATAGAATTGTTTGTATATCCCTACATACTCTGAGACATATTCTTGACCCTTTCGGACCTTGGTTAACGGTTTATTATTCTGGACTAGATAAGACTTGTATTCGGTTAAGGATTTATCATAAGGAATATCAAGGATAGATGTGATATATGGGTACTTTTCATCTAAGAACGTTGATATGAAATAAAGCCTATGGAAGTGCATACATACAAAGCTTGTAAAAAGCCACATTTCGTTTGTTAAAGAATAAAATGAATAGTACTTTATCTCAGATCTAATGAAATGATTGTTAATCTTACTAAAATCAACACTTCTGTTACCTGATCTAACTTTTCCAATTCGTTCTTGTATTGGATAATTATCAACACTCCACTTATCTAAGGCCCAATAACCCTGAAGGGTAGTTAGAGGCACCTTTCTTTTTAGAGTAGGAGTTACAGACACTATATTCACTCTTGTATCCCCCCGTGTTGTTTAGCTTGTTCCCAATGTTTTCTTATGGTTTCTTCTGAAGGATGAATGTACATGTTTAATGTGGTTTGTACTTGAGAATGACCTAATAATTTTTGAATGATACCAGCTTTAATTCCAAGGTCGTAAAGATTAGTTGCATAGGTGTGGCGAAGCATATGAGCTGTAAAATCAATATTTGTCTTCTTAGAAATCCGTCTTATTAAGGCCTGTAAAGTCCAGTAATTCATCAGCTTTCCACTATTTTTTCCTTTTATATTAATAAAAACGTAGTTCAAATCAGCCTCTGCTGTATGATAATCAATTATGTAGTCTTGAAATAGATTCATTGTCTCGTCTGATACATACACTTTTCTCTTCTCACCTGTTTTTGTTTTCGATTCTCTGACGGTAATACTACAATCGCTTATACTAAAGTCTTCTATCCATAAACTTAATAACTCTGAAGCTCTTAATCCTCCTTCATACATGATACGAATGATTAATTGGTCCCTAAGATTACTGCATGCTTTATAAATCATTTCAGCTTGTTCATTGGTGATGGTTTTAACCTTTCTTTTGGACTCTTTAAGCTTTAATATATTAATTTTAGTAGTACGGCTACGTACTGTATGGTCTAAGAACCTTCGGTACTTCCTTTTTGTGATTTTGATTTCCTTAGTAGCTTTCAGTTTCATATCAAAAGCTATTTCTCCATTTCGCCATTGAAAATCGTAAAACTCAACTATACAGTTTAGAATAGAATTAATAGAGGATTCTGTTCTTTTAGCTACCTCAATGCTTTTCTTACCTTTATCTAGATAAACTGTATTTGAAACGTTTGCTCCTCTTCTTAACCAACCAATAAATTCTGCTAATAAATTTAAGTCACCTTCTTTATAATGTTTGTTCTTCTCACTTAGAAAAACCCAAAATAACTTTAAGTGATAACAGTATGTCTTAAGAGTGTTAGGAGCTTTTCCCAAAGCATCTTTATACTTTATAAACTTCATGATTGGTACAACTAGCTCTCCACTTTCGTCTAAGACAACCCATCGTTCTTCTTCTGATGATAGAATAACTTTTTGCACTCTAAACGTGGACTCCACCTCCAGTTATTTATTCTATGAATACTATAGATACTACATGTTTTTAGTCTTGTTCTTCATCCTATAAAGAAACAATAATAGGTGAATGACAATCTTTGTATACTTTGTATTCACCCTTATAATATACTATTGTTACTTTCATTCCTCTATCGTGATTCATGATATCTTCCTCCTTTATGCTAAGCTTTATGACCGCCTATAAGGCCATTTCGATAACGAGCTGTTGAGTGATCCAGATAGCTTGAAGCCCGTAGCACACTATTCTTCCCATAATGCATTCGAATTTCATCAATCGTTTTCGCAAGAGCATAGGCTCTTTCACGCTGATCGATATCCTCAAATAAGCTCATTTGCTCCTCTTCTTCAATGCTTGTGTTTGATAAGGAAATCCCAATGGAGCGAATCGGCATTCCATTATCATATGTATGTAAGATGGTTAAACAATACGGAAAAATATCTTGGCTTAAGTTTGAAGCTCTCCCCATTTTCCTTTGTCTTGAGAAGCCTCCACCTGTTTGTTTRCTGTAGCCAATSGATAAATGGATCGTTTGAGCCACCACTTGATGCATGCGTAAACGAAARCAAACATCGTCCAATAGCTCCAATAGTAATAATTCCACTTCTTTTCGGCTTGTATAATCCCGAAAGAGAATCTGACTYTTTCCRAAKGAACGAGAGCTAGGAATGTAYACATCRGAAATRCGACTAAAATCRATCCCATTSGCATGTTGRTGAAGTTCCTCTCCCATGAKGCCAAATTCTTTTTGTARCATCTCYTTYGAAGAAAGAGCRAGTTCTTTTATGGTATAGATSCCTAAACGGTKTAAGCGTCTTTCTGTAGCTGAYGAGATCCCCCAGAAATCCTTCATYGRATGAATCGACCATAACTTAAAGGGRATATCCTCATATCKCCAATAMGCAACSCCTGTTGGRCTGTGCTTCGCTTCMTGATCTAAGCTRACTTTAGCCAGTAAGAGATTAGGACCGATTCCTGCGGTAGCTGTCAGCCGTGTTTTGCGATAAATCTCGTTGATTATTTTATGGGCTAGCTCCTCTGGTGTTTCAGCAAATAAACGCAAAGAAGCTGTCGCATCAATAAACAACTCATCAATACTATACGCATGAAAGTCTTCAGGAGCTACATACTGCAATACCAAACTTGAAATATAGTTAGATGCTTTGATATATCTCTCCATTGATGGATTTACTACATGGATATCTTTCCTTTTAGGAATTTCAAAAAGACGGCTGCCGGTTTTGATCCCTTCTTTCTTTAATAAAGGTGTGGCTGCTAACACAACAGATCCCGACCGTTTAATATCTCCTACAACAGCAAGTCTTGTTTTCAAAGGATTTAACCCTCGTATGACAGATGAAACCGAAGCAAAAAAAGCTTTCATGTCGATGCAAATAATGACTCTGTTTGGTAGCTGCCCATAATCCATTGAACTAACTCCTTAATAAAGAACATTTGTTCTTTATTATATACGAACAAACGTTCTTTATTCAATGGAATATCATACCTTTTCCCGATTATTGATATACATTGAGATGGATTGATGAGTTGAGAAGTAAAAAATAATTATTAAGGTGACATAAAATTCTACTCTAGAATATTAAAATGAATAAAGCTCATAAAATAGTTAGTATGATGTAGAAGAAATGGTATAATTGGACTAAAAAAGAAAACATTCTCAAAGAATAGCCTTACTAATGGGGAGGAAATTATGAACAGTTATGGTAAATTGTTCAGAGGACATCGTAATAAAAGTATTCAATTGTTTCTCCGTTCCTATAATCCTGATAAAGACAGATATTTTGAGGTAATAAAGGAAGCACGAAGTGAAGGATTGAAACAGGTTATTATTAATTCGGAAATTATGACTGATATTTTATATGCTACTTTAAATTCAGAAGATGGATTGATTTTAAAGGTAAATATGTCAGACAACACCGATGAAGATGTCAAGGACAATATAAAAGCGATTATTAAAAAAATAAAATTTAACAAATTAATTTTTGAAAATTTAAAAAAGGAATTAGAATGGGCAGCGGATAGTGGATCTATTGATATAAATAGTATCGACGTTTATTTCTCCAACAAAAGGTACGAAATCTATTCTAATGGTATTATTCATGGTGATAATTTAGATTCGATATTTGAAAAAATAATGAAACCGGTATTAGAAAAGTATTTCTATGGCAAATAAAAAAGAAGATATAAAAAGTGAAGTAAAAAGAAATCTTAGAAGTATCGCTATTCTACTAATTGTTCTATTACTTATGCATCTTGGTGTTTCTATAACGAAAATTACAAATTTTACTGAAGATAAAAAAATTATATGGACATTTGATTTCGGTATTTTAAATACTTTAGTAAGTATGCTTTTTTCGTTTATCTATTACTTTTATAAAGGTAGAAAGTTACAAATAAAAATAAATATTTTAAATAAAAAAGAAGATATAAATGAAATAACCCTCCGAGAAAGAAACCCTGAAGAAATTTATGTGAAGCTAAATGTTGAAGGAAGGTATAAAAAGTTCTCCTCTAAAGTCGAAATTTCCTTTCCTCACTGGATTGATGTTCAGATTAGGCCAAAACATTATTTAACATTCGATGAAGAAAAAAATACATGCCATATTGATTTAAAGAGTTTAATTGCAAATAAAGACAATATATCATTAACAGAATCTATAACCTTTGACGTAATTAATAATGACAATGACAAGAATGAAGATTTAATAGAAGCTAAAGTAAAGTTAGGTTTATTCGCTAAGTTTTTCAAAATAGGAATAGAAAATAAAGGGATAAAAATAAAGAGCAAATGAGGTATCTGTATGACACTTTCAAGATGGACAGATAATTCAGAGAAAAGCATGGACGAAATTTTAGAAAATATGCTGGATTACGACAATTGGTTGACTCGGGAGACAGATCCAAAAACAGGTGAATATTTAAGATATAAAGTTGTTAAAAATTTTGAAGAGAATCAAACAATTACCTTAAACAGTCAAGAGATCACTTACAATTACATAGAATATGAGTTTGAAAGAGTACGTG
Source organism: Priestia sp. P5_B4 (assembly GCF_056400385.1). Lineage (NCBI taxonomy): Bacteria > Bacillati > Bacillota > Bacilli > Caryophanales > Bacillaceae > Priestia > Priestia sp. P5_B4. Next base: position 15,045 of record NZ_JBFULJ010000035.1, on the reverse strand, counting down.
ATGTTGAAGAGAATAATGAAATGAAATCTTTAAGGGTTTATCCTACATCAGGCTATATTATAATTTATACTGATGGCGTTCTCACTCAGTATATTACTAATCGTTCGGGCGGGGATCATACAAAGACTATATTAAGGAAACTTAATAATTATAGTAAGAAGTTAGAACTAACATCGAATCCTTTCACTATAAGTGAGGACATGTTTATATGGATGATTTACAGGGTTCTAAACTATGGTGAAATTTCTTTAGACGATGATTCACATTTGTTATTACAGAAAATAATAGGTTTTAAGGGAGCTACAAATGATAAGTTAGCTGAAGTTAAGGGTACTGGAAATAAGATTATGAACCTTTTAAGTACGTTAGCTTTTTTATTTGAAAATGAACAAGTTTCTTTCATTAAGCCAAGAATTGAATACCAGAAAGAAACGGTTGAAATTTCTTTAGACTTTAATGGTGTAATTGATATTGATTTTGAGAGTTATACTGGGAATTATTTATTACGCCAAGATTATGAAAAAAAATCTATAGTTGCCTTAATTACTTTCTTAGAAATAATACCCAAAATTTTGACAAGTTTTCACAATGATAAAGACGATAAGGTTTGGTCTCCAGATGAAAAAGTAAACTTTTTTTCTAATATTGGTGCTTCAATACAAGCTAAAATCAAGGAAAAAATAGCAGAAGCAGCTTCAGAAGCAGCAGCTGCTAAAGAAATTGAATAACTCTAAGCAACACCAAACAACATTAAAACATTGTTTGGTGTTTTTTAATCGCAAAAGGAGAAATTATTACATGTATCAAATGAGAATCTTTACATTAAGAGACGGTACTAAAAGGAAAATAAAGATCGAAGAGGGAATGACCCTTCAAGATGAGTTAAAAAAGGCAGGAATTACAGAATCAGATATATTTCAAATGCAATTAGTAATCGAAGATGATAAAATGTAATTCTAGTTGTGCATTTTTGCTAAAATAGGCAGCCAAATATTTGGCTGCCTGTTTGTTTTTAAAAGTTATTAAAACGAATTTCTAAATGGAAATTACCTGTGTATCTATAATTTGTTTCATCAATATTAAGGAAAACTTCACACCATCTTTTTCTGAGAGTATTTTATGTAGGTAGATTTTTGTGTCATCTGAATAAGATTCTGGAAAGGTAATACTTAAATAAGTCATTTTCTTTTTATCGGCTTCCCAAAAGCGATATTTAATTTCCTCCCTTCCCGCATATTTCGAAAGAAATCTATCAATTGTTAACCCTGGCTTATGCCAATTAACAATCGATTTATTTATCCAAACCTCATTCCAGCTTTCGAAATAAGGAAAATGTGCAAGTACATTTCTTATGAATTTAAAGAGTTCACTTCCTATTTCTGCCTCCATAGGCGGCCTTTTCTCTTTCATTTCCTTTAGTAGCCACTTAATTGGCTCATAATTTAGTAATTCAGAATATATTGAGAAGGCGATATTTATTTTCGAAAAACGATACATTGCGTCTTCTTCCCAAAACTCTTCTTTAAAAGCTTCTTCAAAAACATCATAGAATTTATTGTAAGACATATTCAAAAATTGTATTTCTGCTTGGTTCGGTCTTGTGAAGCTCTTCATTTTAATCTCCTTTTTAAAATGCATTATTGCAGGCTAGAGCCTGTCTACTATTCCTTAAGACTATTTTTCTCCGTTACTATAGCAAGACACTCCTCATATATCGTTGAGTCGTTTATTGATTCAAAAACCCATTTATATTGCCTTGAAGCAAACAACCCACTTTCTAATAATTGCGACATAAATTCATTCGGAAAACGAAGTTCATATACGTCCTCTAAATAGGTTGAATCCTTAAAGTACTCTTCCTTCATGAGAAAATTCACTCTTACTGCGGGCGATACATCTGCCATGGAAACGTTTATCTCAAAATAGAAATCGTTCGATTCCATTTTGTTTATAAAAATCTCTCTGTCTATTTCTTCAAGCTCCCAATCTCTAGTGCTTTTATTACGTATTAATACACCATTAAATCCTTTTACTAACTCGATAAAGGTTGCTCTTCTATTTAAAAAGAAGTTAATACGCTTCATGGGTTCTAAAGTTATACCCTGAAGTCTTTTATTGTTGTACATCTCAATAAATAAAGCCACTATTTCCGATATTTGTGTTTTTAGAAATGTTAAGATTTCTGGTGAATCTTTTATTAAACCTCTATCTTTCAACTCAACAGGGATGTTTTGTGCAGCAACAGCCAGTTGTTTAAACAATATAAAGTGATCCTTAGTATCAGTAGGAAACTTTCTTAAAACCACAAACACCTCATGTGTAATTCTATATCCCAACTCAATGGTTTCTTCAGGAGAAAGCTTTTTTAACTTATTTTTCACATCATCTATTATTAGAGATTGATCTTTAGCATCCTGCTTTTCTGACTTATTTAGTAAAGCACTTAAAATAGTAAGTAACAAATTATTCACCTCTTTATTTTATTTCAGCATAGATTATTAAAATCCTTATTATAAATGTACATCTTTTTAATTTTCCGGAGTATTGAGCATACTAATGAAAATAGATCATTTAGAAAGCGAGGGAACAAGGTGAGTATTTTTAAAATTGACAGGTCTGTTGTTGTGGATGAAAAAGCCATGAGACACAGGAAAGATGAACTTTATAAGCTCGTTAATGAAATAATGGATCAACGTGATTTAGAAACATTGATGATTGCTACTCTATCGAAAATCGCTTTTATTGATTATTTATTAGGCTTGGATGTTATGGAAAACAAACGCCTTGAGTCCATGATTAATGTAGTTAATAGTAACCGTAATACAAATCATCAATTAACAGATTTTTATATCCGTTTTTAGTTAAAAAACGTTCGTAAAAGTATACACGAAAACAAAGAACGTTCATTAAGTGTTTTTGGACTTTTACGGATATATAAAATAATCGATTTTGATAATTTTTCACGTGTTCGTAAAGGTATACTTTTACGGACTGTGTATTTGACTTTGTTTCAAAACATTAAAGGTGTAACATTCTATTATTCATTATTTTTTTCTTTGTCAGGTATATTCTTAAAAACATTTTCTCCTGGATCAAATCCCTCTGGTCTCCAATAGTGTTCTTCGTACTTACCTTCTTCAAATATCTTTCTAAGATAAGTGATAGCATCAAACCATGTACTAAATACTAAAAATGAATAAGGAAGGCTACCTTCATCATTCCATACAATCCACTTATCTTCTTTAGATTGTGTAACAAGGTAAGAAGCATCAGGAGGCATTTTGAATATCTCATATGTATTCTCAAGGACATCATCCCAAGAGTTAAAGCCTAATTCTTTAGCAAAAATTTGATATTCCTTTAAAAATATATTTTTTACGAACCTAGAAATACGCCCCATTATTTAATCCCCTTTCTTTTACTTAAATATCAAGTAGTCGGTCATTAATTTGTACTACTTTAGAGTCTTCTGGGAAAGTTGAGCACACTTCTTGTATAGATGAATATCTATCCTCGTTTGAAAACAAGAAAAACCCTGCTCCATCATGGAAAATAGTTATGAACGTAGTATCTTCTTCCGTTTTAAAAATAGGGATAGATACGTTTTTCCATCTGCCCCATTCCTTAACTCTCTTGAGCTCAAAATTTAAATTTTTAGAATAAGAAAGCGAATAAAATTCATTCATATTAGCAAGGTAAAAGGTATGTTCTAATGCTAAGGATAATGTACGCGCGTCTTTAATTGGTAAATTAAAACATCTAGGGTGATAGGTAACCCGTTTAAAAAATGTATAGTAAGCTTGTTTTTCCTCTAATAATTCATAGCTATATTCTATACCTAATTGATTAAATTCCTTTTCAAACTCCTCTGCCATCATATCATCACAAAGGAATGTAAGGTATAAAGGATACCTATCCTGCTTAATTAAGAAAGCGAGTAAAAAATCCCTTTGTTCATCCCTATCGTCAACGCTTTCCATTGTTTCAGATATAAAGTAAACAGAGTCAATAGGTCCTTCCAATTGAACATAATGCCCCACCATTTCATCAAACTCCGCATTTAACTGTTCTTCTTGAATCCAAATCTCACTCATATAAAACCTCCTTCACATATAAAAGACCTGCATAAGCTAATAATTTTTCTTATTTGGCTTTAAAGATTTGTTGCATATTGTATAGAAAAATAGTTAAGGTTCAAATTTGTTGTCTAAAACAGCCGTGCAAATAACATCTGGGGGAGTAGTAAAGTCCTTTATGTACAAGAGCAAAATAAAAAGCAACCTCATTTTTGTCATAGGAGTAAGGTTGCTTTTTAGGATTCACACTCGTTGAAGAATGAATGCCATAACCATTAAATTATATCATAATTTTCCAATTTATTTATATTTTTCTTGATGCTACATATGTATAAAAGGAGCTCTTTTTATACATTCTCGTTTCTTTCAACTACCCAAAGAACATAGTCATATCAACGATGTATAAAAAGACGCATACTCAAGCAAAAGAATCCTTAGCTGAACCCTACTGCCGCAAGGGTTCTTTTGCTTTCTTGGTTCCGGAAAGAGACATTATGTTAACTAAAAGTGTATACTTTATACACTGAATATCAGAGTAAAACTGATATAATAAATGGAACTCATAATATATAGGAGAACTAAAATGATTACAGATTCTTTAAAAAAAGAAATGGTAAAAAAATTGAAGATATTGATACACCAATTAGTTGAAGGTAATATAGAAAACATTGTTTCTTCCGGTTTTTCTGAAATAACTGAGGCAGAAATTAGAGAAGAATTAGGATATTATCCTGGTAAAATGACTTTACCTCCAAATGAAGCATATCAGAATTGGGAAGATGAAATTGATATATATGAGGTGGAATATAAGTCTCCGCCTAACTACGAGGGAACCTTTAGTTTATACTATGATGAAGAACGAAGTGATTTAACTTTAAAATTCAATATATATGTTGAAAACGATAATGAAATTTTAATTAAAATACGTGATTTAGATGTAATGTAAAAAAAGGTCCTTTTAATCAAGGACCTTTTTTGCTACCTATAATGCCGATTATGTTAACTAACTTTATATATAATATTCATTCATTTTTCGCATTTGTAATGTGTTAAAATGGAATTAATAGGAAAATGCGATTAGGAGGTAGAAGTGAATTTTTTAAAAACGATATTACGGAATAAAAACTTAAGCATTGTATTGGGAAGCCAGTTAGTATTTCAATTAGGGATATGGTTCGGTACAATTGGAAACTTGCAATTCTTACAAACTCATGTCGAATCTCATTTTTTTCAAGCTTTTTTTCTTGTCATCGGAGGGATTATAGGCGTCATCATCGGTCCATATGCTGGACGTTATATAGATGTTACGCTCAAGGTAAAGGTATTGAGATTGGTAGGAGTAATGAGAATTCTTTCTGTTATAGCTATGTTAATTGCTATCTATACAGGATCGATTTATTGGATGATGATTTACAGCATAGGGATTGGCTGCTCTGCTTCATTTTTTAATCCCACAATACAGACTATTTTACCTTCAATCGTTGATAAAGACGATCTGATTACAGTTAATGCTATTAATATAAATATCATCACATTATCAAGAATCTTTGGTGCTGTATTAGCAGGTTTATTACTAACTGTTGCACCTTTATATGTATTGTTTTTAATTGCTCTTATTGCTTATCTTACTTTGTATTTCATCAATTTTTTGTTGGTTGTTCCCGAAGCTTTGCAGCAAAACGTTAAAAAGACTAAGACTAAATTTAAAGACATCTTTCCTATTATTCTAAAAGATCATTCAATAAAGATTGTGCTAGTAGTATCTATTATTCCCCTCATTTTCATTTCTGGATTTAATTTATTTGTGATTGAAGTAGGTAAAGGTCAGCCTGGCTTTATTATGGGAATCCTCTATTTTGTAGAAGGAGCAAGTATATTAGTTGCGGGACTCTTTATAAAAAAAGTCATTAAACGGTATCAAAAACATGTATTTATTCTCCTGTTCGCTTGCTGCTTAATGGGAATAGCTCAACTTCTATTGTCATTGACAAGTATCTATATGACAGTCTTAGCATTTGGTTTATTTGGCTTGGCGTACGGCATGTTTAATCCTCTGTTATATACATATTCTCAACAAAAAGTGCCTTCAGATATCCATGGACGATTTTTTTCATTTAAGACAATGATTGATCGAACTATTATGCAGTTATGTCTTGTGATAATTGGTTTTTTACTTGATCAAATAGGATACAAAAGTTTAATGATGTTGCTAGGTCTATGCACTTTTACGTTAGTTTTTTCTATTTTCATTAACTCTATAATTTATTCTACACGTTCTAGGAATAGAGATGAGTTTTACAATGGTTAAAAATAAGAGAGAGCTTGGTTTTACCAAGCTCTCTCTTATTTTGTTTCTGATACGATGATTATGTTAACTGAATTTGTATTTAGTAAAAAGAGCTATTTGTAATTTAAGGAAAAAACAAACTTCATATTTTTTATCAGCTATTTATATGTGTACCAAACGCTCCATTCATTATTAGAATTTTTTGCGATAAACATGATTCCAGTAGACGCGCTTACTCCTTGGGAGATTTTTGGAAAGTGTAATTTTATGAACCAAGAATTTTCAGCAATACCTTTCCCACATAGGTTTTTTGCTAAGTTGTAGTATGGTCGAGCTGTTTGTGGTGATGATAGTGGTCTTGCTTCTTCTACTTTCCATATGTTGTATTCCTTGTAGGGATAAGCTTTTGGTACTAATTTGTTCAATGCAAGAAGCACCTCTTCTTTTTCCCTTTCGTGAACTTTAACCGTAGAAGAAACCTTTGGGCACTTTGGTTCCAAGTAAGGTAAAGGTGTATCATTTAAACTTGCTTTCGCTGTAGTACACATATATAAAGAAAGCAAAATAGAAGAAATAAAAAATCCAACCAATCGATTTGTGTTTATAAAGCTACACCTCAGTCCATATATTGCTTGGTTTGTTTTTACACGTAATCATTGTTGCTCTAAAATTAAGTACATTAGTCGTTTTACCTATCAACGAATTTACTGAGATTTTTAAATTCATCGGGCGTAATAGTTCTATGTTTATACTGTATGACACTATGTTTTGTATAATTTTCCCCAGGAAACCGAAAGGTAATACGTATTAATTTGTAGGGAGGATTAATTGGTCCTTCATATCCTACTACTCTTATTGTCACATCATAAAAGTCATTCTGTTCATTTCTTATTATTTTCTCTATACGCCCAGAAGTAAAAAGTTGTGGGTCGCCATGTTTTTCCATGGTATTTAATATAATAGGTCCCAGCTTTCTAAGAAAAGCTAACTCCATTATTGTAGGCGGCTTATTTTGAGGTACATATTCAGTTTCAGCACTAACTTCTCCAACTTCCTTAAAGGCAACTAAGCATAGAATAAAACTTAAACTAATCAGGATTTTTTTCAAGGCCGGTCTCCTTTTCATATGGGTGATACTTAGTTTGTGTTAATTTACTATTAATATTAGTTTCCTTCTTTGAATAAAAATTAAGGAAAAATCTTATTAGTTGTCACACTAAGAAAAAGAAGGTGAACAGTATTATAATTAGTTTTTTTACGATTGCTGTTATTCTTATATGTCTTTTTATTTTAGTTCGTAGGAGTACTGTTGCTTTGAAGAATGTTCTTATCTTTGAAGTTATTTACCTTCTTTTTCTGTTTCCTGAACCTTTTTCATTATGGTACGCGTCCATTTATCTATGGCTGCCTTTTGTAGAAATTGGGTTACTTCTTTTAATCTGTTTTATTCTGTCTAAATATGAAACACCCATTAATTTAAAGAACAAAAGACATTTATCCCTCACCGGTTTCTTGCTTTTAACTATTATTTATGCTGAATGGTTCAATGGAGCGATTTCTTTTGGTAGTAATTTTGCTAAATTTGCTCATTACCGAGACGGGTTGAAACCTTATTACCACATTATTCCTATAAAAATAGTAAAGTCGAATGACCTTAATACGCGTCCTTTTACAGTTGAGACGGAAACTGTTCATGTATATACAGGCAATCCTTTTTACCCTACAGCTGTAGCAGAAAGGGACGGAAACCTTTATTATTATGAGCCTGGAGGATTTGGCGAGATAGGCAATTGGTTTCAATATGGTATCCCGAAAGGCTACCAAGTTTCGTTTCAATGGAAACGAAAATAAAGATTGCCCAATAATAAAAAGGAAAAGAGGATGATATAGGATGTCATCATTCTATCGGAATTTGAATCGGCATGAAACGTATGTCACAAACAAAAAACAACTAAAAAAATATATTCCGCCACTTACTAACGTAAATTTTTCATTTGGGTTAACAAGATGTTTTGAATACGACAACAGTCGTTCTCATCATCCTGAATTAAAAGGAACAGTAGTGGCTGTTGCTTCATTTTATAGAGATAGAAGTTTTAATCTTTCATTCTTTCCAATAGTTCGTAATGTGTATCCTGAAGCTGCTTATGAAGAATTCAATCATAATATATTGCTGGCTATTCAAAGATGGGTGTGCGAACAACTGAAGAAACCTGATACAGCAATTGTAGGTATTGAACAATTGATTGTTGAATGGAAGGGTAATAAGCATTTATTGCATAATGTAACATTCTTACACTAGTGTAAATTAAATGTGCAAAAATAGAGCCTCAGAATTAATGAGGCTCTATTTTTGATGAAACGTAAATGTTTCTTGATATTGTCTTTCTTCTCCTTGTTCTTTCCATGTTATCACAACGTTTAAATCTGTTGCTTTTTCAGCCAAACCGAAATTAGAAACATGTAAGGGATGTCCACCTTTCTGAGAAAGCTGCGGTGGCTCGATAGTTGGTAAAAGCCCGTATTTTGTAATCGAATTGGCTTCATTGCGAAATAATTGAATTTTTACATCATGCACGTTTTTCCCTATGTTTTTTACATCTAAACTATAGGTATGATAGACACCTTTTTTTGCTTTTGCTAAGTTAGGATCGTCATTATCTGGCTTCATAACCTCAACGCTCCACTGTTTGGATGTTTCTTTCGTTGGTAATTCAGGAAAAGCAAGTGCCTTAGCTTCTATGCTATTGCTTATAAGTAAAAGAATAGATGTAATGAGTGTAATAAGAGTTATTTTTTTCATAAGAATACACACCTCCTAATAAGTAGGGTGCTCTTACTAAAAGAAATTATTTAAACTATTATATAAACTTACTCCGCACATTCACCCCAAGGAATTAGTTTGTTATCTTTCCCATAGCAGTCGATATAAAAAGGCTTCATCTTTTCTAAATTAGTGTTTAATGGGAGTTTTTTGAAGTGTATAAAATATGTTCCTTTTTTTATTGGAGCAGTGTAGGAAGACTTTTTATCTAACGTAAAAAGGTGTAGCATTTTAATACGATTTTCCTCATTAAATCCGTAAACCACGCTGTAGGGAACTTTATCAAGGTACATAGTGTCATTGTTTAATTTTTGAACAGTAGAACCCATCCCATTAATGAATGTGTATCTATCTTTTTCTTTTTTGAACGTTGCACTACCCAAATAATCATTTGAGTAAGCATAGTACGTAAACAGTACGGTGTAGTAATGTTTTTTAGGAGTTTTCACCATCTTTAAGACTTTAACAGGCTTGGATGAATCGAAATAGGTTCTTGTTTCCTTTAATAATTCTTTGATTTGACGTTCAATCATATCAGGATAGGGTGTTTGTGTTTGAGCTACAGCCGAAGAATAAAGACTTAAAATTAATAAGCTACTTAGAAATAAAATCGTAAGTTGTTTGATCATTTATGTTCCTCCAGTAATAGAAATTCCATAACAGAGCTGAATATCAAATCTTAGCCTAGCGTACACACTTGCTACTTGGAATTACCTTATTATCTTGGTCATAACAAGTAACGGTTACAGGGTACATGTCCTTTTCTCTCATGTTAGAAGGAAGCTTTTTATAGTGAACAAAATATTTCTCTTTCCCTGGATGAATGGAATATTCTAATTGTTTATTAAGAGAGGTAACATAGATGGTTTTAATTTTTTTTCCTATATTCTCACTGTAAATCATATAGTATAATTCGTTGTCTACTGTAAGGGGTGATTCACTTAGAGTGTTTATAGCATATCCTAACTCACCGACATATTTAAATTCACCATCTTGCTTTCGAAAAGAAGCTTCACCTAAGTAATTTAAAGAATCAGCACGAAATTTGAATAGGGCAGTGTAGTAATTCTTATGAGGAACTTTTGCCAGTTTGACAACTTTCAATTTAGTAGACGAATTAACGTTAGCTTCCATTCGAATAAGTTCTTCTCTTATCTGCTTTTCAATTGTGTTTGGATACGTTGTTTGGGCTAAAGATAGAGAATTAAGAATTAAAAAAAGCAATATAGCTATTGCAACTAAAACTATGCCACGTTTAGGCATATAGACTCCTCCTAATTTTCTGTGTCATACAGAAAGCTAGAAGTAGTATACCCAATTTTAATATACATAATGTCGAAATAATAATGTTCATTGGACTCCGTACGTAAAGATTGTTATAAACTAGGCAGATAAAGGGGAACATAATAAAAAATCAAGGAGTAATGTTTAATGAAATCCCTTATTTTCGGCCTTTTTATCCTTATAAGTACGGTTGCCTATCCCCTACAAACACACGCTGATAGAATGCCTTGTACTATTACTTTAGAACCGATCGATAAGAATATGAAAAATGCCAAAGGCACAGCATTAATTTACAAAGTTCAATTGGGGAGTCCTCCTAGCTTTCCACGGACGAATATAAGCATTCTAGGGGTTCATCTTCCTAAGCCATCGTCTTATGGACAGTATGATGGTTATGAAGGATATGCAACCATACCGAATGAAATTAGCTGGCGATTCCGTATGTATCCCACTCCTGAAGATGAAAGTCCTACGTGGGCTGGTCGATTCGATTTAATTACAGCAGATATGAAAAATGTAAAAGTACAAGTTCGCCTTTCCAACTCAAAAACAGAAAAACTCGGACCTCCTGTTCTCCAAAATACAATAAAAATATGTAAGTAGCTATTTTATAAAGTGCGGATAATTATTTTTACTTAAACTGACATTTAATCATAACTGAGGAGGAATAAGAATGAAACAATTAGTATGTATCACTTTGATTATGGGACTGTTTCTACCAATAGCTCATAACACATATGCTTATTCTGACACAAATCCTGCTTTATCTAATTTTTATAAAAGTTACATGACGCAAGGTGCTAAAGGCGCTGAGCGTTATGTTGCAAAAGGTGTTACGATTCCAGAAGTAACTGAAAAAACAAGAATTGTGCGTTTTCAAGGTTTGCCTGCTGCCGACAAAGAAAATACACGTATTATGATTGGTTATTTTGAAAATGGGAAAGTAGATATCGATCGTATAGCATTTATTTGGAGGGTTTCTTTTAACAAAGAGAACGTTACTAGCATCGAAAAACTATATGATGGATCAGAACCGAACTTAAAAAAATAAAAGTAAGTTATATAAAAGGCCCTTGGTTGAAATATACCAAGGGCCTTTTGATTCCTAGAAGGCACATTATGGTAACTAAAAATGTATGGAGTATTCATACTAAAAATCATAAATATATTCTGTTTAAAAAGTAAAAAATTACTAATTTTTACGATATACTAATTATGTACACAATAGGATTAGATCAAGAAAAGAGGGAGATTAGTTATGAGTCAATTAAAAAGAAGTATTTTAATTGCAATATTAATTGTAAGTGGGATTCTTATAAGCTTTCTCGTTACCTTTATTAATTATCATATAATCGCTGTAATATTAAAAATAGTTGTACTTTTTATTGGTTTTGTAGTTGCAGGATTGATTCTCCAATCTCGTGAAAAAGGTATTGATACAATTGTACGTACCACCCGTAACAATAAAGAATAATTCTTAATTCTATTGTGTATATGAATAAAAGATCCCCTTTACCTTAGGTAAAGGGAATCTTTTTCTATTCTATATATTTCATTCCTATAAGCCGTGCTATGTAAACTAGCATTCCTGTTTGAAAGTACTTGGTATCTACATATATAGCGTTAATCTTAATTAAAAGCTTTATTTCTTAAGATAAAGCTTTTTCGTATTTGATCTTTTTCCTCTTCAATGACTTCCGGATAGTATCTAGATAAGACATTGGCAAAGCTTTCTTCTTTAGAAATATGTAGAAAGCGTGAATATACTTCTATGCCATTTTCTAATTCCTCATCTTCACATAACAGAAACGCATCTAAACTATCGACGAATTGAAAATTTACAACTTGATCATAAACATTTATATAACTATCTTCATTTTCTTTTGCTTTTGTTTCTGCAATTTCATAGGCTTGATCAAATGATTTTGCTTTAATTAATAAAATACTTTCCTCAAATATTTGATGGTCTTCATAATTTTCGTCAATCTTTTCAGCATTAGGCTTGCCCGTTATTAAGTTTTTATAGAGAACCTTTACTCCATACCATTTCCAAACTGGGGCTCCTTCAGTATGTGTTTGCATGTAAACACTCCATTCTTAAATAATGTAAGAAGAATAATAGCTAGATTTCATCGTAGTTAATAAAGGATTTATTCTTATGAAAAAGTACAAAGAAGGTTAGAGAAACTTAATCATCTAATGAGTGTCTTAATTCTTTAAAAGATTAGCTATTTCTTTGTTACCATACTCTTCTGCATAAAACAAAGCTGTTTTGTCATCATCATCTTTTATGTTCTTATTTGCTCCACTTTCTAATAGTAATTCAACGACTTTTTTATGGTCATAACAGCAAGCAATCATTAAAGGTGTTACCCCATCATTGCTCTTAACTTCAATATTTGCACCATTTTTAATTAACCATTCCACGATTTCTATATAACCTGATCCAGCAGCTATATATAATGGCGAAAATCCTTCTTCATCCTTTAAATTATTATTCACCCCTGCTAATACTAGGAATTTAATGACCTCTAAATTACCTTCTTGTGTTGCCCAATGAAGCATTGTATACCCGCCTTGATCTCTTGTATTAATGTCTATTCCGGAATTTAACAACTCCTGTATCTTCTCTAAATCGCCGTATGCAGCATATTGAAATATCTCTTCCTTCCTCTTTTCCTTATTTTTGGCCACTTTCTTTTTTAGTCTTTTTTTCATTTGCAATCTCCTAATTTAATTATTATTTGCAATATTATTTATTCTTCTAATCATTTAATTTGGCTTTTAAGTCCATATTCTATGGCAAACCATTCTGCAAAGCGCTCGCGTTCTTTATCACTTTTATGTTTGATATCATGAAATTGATTTTCAACATGATGTCCTAGTTCATGAAAAAGTACATCTTTTAGATAAAAGGATTGAATTGATTTCTTATCGAATTTTAAAACCCAACCATTATTTTTTTCAATCCACCTAGTACCATGCCTTTCATACTCAATGCAAATAGAGGGTTTTGGTTTAGTCTTGTAATGTAAACACATTGTTTTTGGAAATGGAAATAGATATATTACCTTATAAAAATCATTGTAAGAGGCGAAGCGAAATTCATTACAATTAAGCTGTTTTTTAGAACCACTGCATAAAAATATTCCTTTTAAGCCTGTTAAGTAATTTGAAGGAATATTATTAATTATTTTCTGTATTTGTTCTTGATTTGCAGGGTGAAAAGCTTCTGGATGCGGCTTATAAGCTCGATACAGTATTCTTTCTTCTTTATCAAGCAACTTTTCGGATTCTTTTGTAATCCTATATATTTCAGTATCATAAGGTGAATATTCAGCTTGATTGGTAAGCTTATTTTCGCTCCAAGGACCACTTCTAAGTCCGTTTGCCAATCCTTTTACTCTTCGCATCCTTATCCCCCTTTTTTTACATTAAAATTATCACTGCCTTTATTTGATAAGTAATTCCATAAAAAATAAGTAAACCCCTTTTTAAGTTTTTACCTATTATTGTACTTAGATAAGGATATTAGGAGGAATACAAAATGATTGCCGATAAGTATAAACAGCTAATTGAAGATTTCTTGAATGAAAAAATAACTGCAGACGAATTTCAAACTCAATATTTTAAAATATTTAAAGAATCCGATGACATATTGGCGGTGAATTGTTTTTAATTTTAAACGGCGTATTTGAATCAGCCGATTGCTATTGGCATGAATGCCTTCCAGGTCAAGAAACCCCCTTTGAAATTTCGGAACAACAATTGAGAAAAGAGGTAAATGGAGCATTAGTTAAATTAAATAAATTACAGGCCGAAGATTAACCTTTTACTACTTAAAATAGACATTATGTGAACTAATAATGTATAGACTATACACTTCTTATATAGATTAGTATGCTATAAATAAAAGAGTATTTAGTTGAAAGGTGGAGCTTTTTTGGATCATTTTGTAGTTAACTTAATTCCAAACGGATTTTACGGCTATGAAGAGAGTGAAGAGCTTCCAGCACATGACTTAATTCTTCGTCCACTACTCTCATGTGCCACAGAGTGTTATGTTTATGGTCTTAAAGAAGATACAGAATTATTTCACCAGTGTACTGATATACTTTCTTCTACCCGCAGTAAATATCAATTAGATTTAAAAAAGGAAGTCATCAAAGGATATGAGCAGCTTTGGAATGCAACAGGATGGCAGAGAGGTTCAATTTTAATATTTATAGAACCAGAAAAGCTTAAGGAGTTAAACATTTTCCCTTCCTGTTATGACCCTAGTATTTTAGAAAACCCCAATTCAGGGGAGAGTATTGCAGCCATTAAATTCTGTAAGAATGTAATTAATAAAGAAAAAATAGTAGGTCTCTGTTTTTCGGCCTCTAATGGTATTGAGTGGATGAAAGTTTACGCAGAGAAGGATATACTGAAAGGATTATATGAGTGTGCGAGAGTACAGTCACTATCTTCAAGCTCAGATTCTATATATAAAGTCAGAAAAAAGCGTAGAAAATTACCTAAATAGTAAGTATCGATGAATCACATTATGGTAACTACCTTTGTATATCGTATAC
>NZ_JBFULJ010000034.1:0-22526 GCF_056400385.1 Priestia sp. P5_B4 | reverse complement strand
GCCTCACACTTTAACTACTACCGAGCTGCTTCCTCTTAGCACCAATACTATCTTAAAAAAATCTGCGTTCCAACTGTAAAAAAACAAGTTCTATATACCTAAAATTAAAAATAGTAAATTTTATCCTATTTCCAACAAAAAATTAGGAGGTTTATGCGTTAAAGTGCCGAAGAGATATTCAGAAATCATTATTTTAAAAATAAAAAATATAATTAATTTTCAAAATATATTGATTTTGTAATGAAATTGTAATAATATCTTATTCAAATATAACAATTTTTAGAAAAATGAGGTGTGCACTATAAATGGATAAAAAGCCCGTCGAATCAACACCTTTACTAGAAGTTAAAAATTTACAAACTGCTTTTTCCATTAATGATTCCTGGCATAATGCTGTGGACGACGTGTCGTTTCAAGTCGGACGAAAGCGAATTATAGGGGTTGTAGGAGAATCTGGCTGTGGAAAAAGCGTATTGTCTTTATCCGTCATTGGGCTATTACCTAAAGTAAATGGTCAAATTAGAAGCGGAAGCGTTTTATTTAACGGAAAGAATCTTACGCACTTATCAGAAGATGAGATGAATGATGTTCGGGGGAAAGATATCTCCATGATTTTCCAAGAACCTATGACATCCCTTAATCCTGTGTTAACCATTGGGTATCAGCTGCAGGAAGTATTGTTTAACCATATGAATATATCGAAAGCGGAAGCGCGTGAAAAAAGCATTGCGCTTTTAAAAAGCGTTGGTATTTCGAGATCCGAAAAGCTCATCGATGAATATCCGCATCAGCTGTCAGGAGGAATGAGGCAGCGTGTCATGATTGCCATGGCGGTAGCTTGTCAGCCTAAACTTTTAATTGCTGATGAGCCGACAACGGCCCTAGATGTTACGGTTCAAGCTCAAATTTTAGAATTGCTAAAAGAAATTCAAGAAAGCAATGATATGTCTATTATTATGATTACACATGATTTAGGAGTAGTTGCTGAGATGTGTGATGAAGTGATTGTCATGTATGGCGGAAAAATTGTGGAGCATACAGATGTTGATACGTTATTTTATGAACCAAAACATCCGTACACGAAAGCGCTTCTTCACTCAATTCCACGCATGGAAGATGATGTAGAAGTATTAAATACGATCAAAGGAATTGTGCCTTCTCTTGTAAACATGCCGCGGACAGGCTGTCGTTTCGTTAACCGATGTCCTCATGCAATGGAAGACTGCAGTTCCGTTACGCCTGTTCTTCGCCAGGATTCACAGGGGCATGATGTCGCATGTCTGCTGTATAAAAATAGCTATCCGTCAAAAGGAGTGAAGACAAGCTAATGACTAAAGCAGTGAAAGATGTATTGCTAGAAGTTCAGCATTTAAAAACCTACTATCCTATTCACGGCGGATTTTTCCGAAAGAAAATTGGTGATGTAAAAGCAGTTGACGGTATTTCTTTTGCTATTCGAAAAGGAGAAACGCTCGGTCTAGTAGGAGAATCTGGCTGTGGAAAATCCACGGCAGGAAGAACAATTCTAAGACTGTTGGAACCAACTAGCGGAAAAATTATTTTCGATGGTAAAGATATCACAGAAGCAAAAGGAACTTCTCTCCGTAAAATTAGACAAGATTTTCAAATGGTTTTTCAAGATCCCTATGCTTCCCTCAATCCAATGCAAATGGTTGGAGATGTTATTTCTGAACCAATTCGGAATTTTACAGGAAAATCAACCAATCAATTAAAATCAGAAGTTATGAATCTACTTACAAAAGTAGGGTTACCGGAAGATGCATACTATAAATATCCTCACGAATTTTCCGGTGGACAGCGTCAGCGGATTGGAATTGCACGTGCACTTGCACTTCGTCCAAAACTTATTATTGCTGATGAACCGGTATCGGCACTCGACGTTTCTGTCCAATCACAAGTTTTAAACCTTCTAAAAGAACTTCAACAAGAATTCGACCTAACCTTTTTATTTATTGCCCATGATTTGAGTGTTGTTAAACATATGAGTGACCGTATCGGTGTTATGTACCTAGGCGGTTTAGTGGAAATTGCTGATAAGAAAAGTCTGTACGCAGAGCCATTGCACCCTTATACGCAAGCGCTTGTATCGGCTATACCTGAACCAGATCCGCGAAAGAAAAAACAGCGTATTATTTTACAGGGAGATGTGCCAAGTCCAATTGATCCGCCAAAAGGCTGTGCGTTTCATCCTCGCTGTATACATGCAATGGCGGAGTGCAGCCAAACGAAACCTGCCTTAAAGGAGGTGAGACCTGGCCATCAAGTAGCTTGCCATTTATATAACTCGTAAAAGCTACATACGAACAGATTATTAGTTAAACAGGGGGAACGTCATGATGAAAAAGAAATCGTTTTTATCACTTGTTTCCATTTTGCTTGTGCTATCGCTTTTTCTAGCGGCATGCAGCGGTGGAAGCAGTTCTTCATCTTCTAGTAATAAAGAAGGCGGAGAAACAAAAACTGAAGGTGCAAAAACAGACAAGCCAAAAGATGGCGGAACGATTACGTATGGGATTGACGGAGCGCCGGAAGGGCTTTTTGAGTACGCATTGTATGGTAGTGCATATGATAGCCAAATATTAGAATTTATCAATGAAGGTCTCTTTACTTATGATAAGAAATTAAAAATTAAATCTGACTTAGCTACTTGGGACGTGAGTGGTGATAAACTAACTTACACGTTTAAATTAAAAAAGGGGATTAAGTGGCATAACGGAGATCCATTAACTGCAGATGATTTTAAATATACGTATGAAACGATTGCCGATAAAGACTATACAGGTCCACGCTATGTAAACGTTGAGCACATTAAAGGCGCTCAAGAATATCACGACGGCAAAGCGGATTCTATTTCCGGAGTTGAAGTAGTAGATCCACAAACATTTAAAGTAACGTTTAAAGAAGTTCGTGTAAATAACTTAGACAATCTATGGCCGTATCCAATGCCGAAAAAGTATTACGAAGGAATTGCTGTAAAAGATCTTGCAGAGTCCAAACAAGTTCGTAAAGAGCCTATTGGTGTTGGACCGTTTAAAGTGAAAAAAGTAGTAGCAAGTGAATATGTCCAAATGGAACGTAATGATGATTATTGGAAAGGTAAACCTCACCTTGATGGTGTTGTTGTAAAAGTACTGGATCCATCTGTTTCCGCCGGAGCATTGAAAAAAGGCGATGTCGACATTATGGATGTTCGCCCAGCTGATCTAGGGCAAGTTGAAAAAGCAGAAAACTTAGACTTTTTGGAAGGGAAATCAACTAGTTATTCGTATATTGGTCTACGATTTGGACATCGTGATCAAAAAGCTGGTAAAAACGTAGATGATTACGAAAAGTTCAAAGATCTAAAACTTCGCCAAGCATTGCTTTATGCAATAGATAGAAAAGCAATGGTAAAAGCATTTATGAATGACAAAGCGGTTGTTTCTAACACAGTTATTCCGTCTGTATTCTGGATTGCTGCTGACCAAAAAGATTTAACAAAGTACAAGTATAGTCCTGAAAAAGCTAAAAAATTATTAGCTGAAGCTGGTTATAAAGACAAGAATAATGACGGTTTTGTAGAAGATCCAAACGGAAAACCATTTACGATTTCATTCGGTCACTATGCGGGTCCAGCCAACTTCGAGGGTCGTGCGAAGGCTATTATGCAAGCATGGAATGATATTGGTATTAAAACAAAATTAGCAACGGGTTCACTTGTTGAATTTAACTTGTACAATGAAATGAAAGATAACGACGATAAGGCGTTAGAAGCATTCTTTGGTTCTTGGGACACTGGTTCCGATCCAGATCCTACAGGATTATGGAGCTCTGATGCTGAATGGAACTATGGCCGTTGGGTAAATAAAGAATCTGATGAAATGCTTAAAGACGGTTTGAGTGAAAAATCATTTGATGATAAATACCGTAAAGATGTATATGTAAAATGGCAAAAATTCTTTAATGAGCAGCTGCCAGCACTTCCTTTATGGGAAAATATCAATATTTATGCTGTGAATAAGCGTGTGAAAAACGTAACTCTAGATCCATCAACGGTAGTTGTAGATCCGGAGAAATGGTCTGTAACGGAATAAGTATTTTACATGTAAAGGAGAGTCAACGATGCTGCAATACTCACTAAGACGTATTTTAGGGATGATTCCAATGTTGATTCTGATCTCTTTTGTTGTGTTTTCCCTGGCAAAAATGATGCCAGGGGACCCTTTTGGGGGAGAAATCAACCCTAGTAATACAGATCCAAAATACATTGAGGAAATGCGTGATAAGCTAGGATATAACGATCCTATCTACGTTCAATATTGGAACTGGGTAAAGGGAGTGGCACAAGGAGATTTAGGAAAGTCAACAACTCATAAGTTACCGACATTAGATATTATTTTAGAGCGTATGCCTAATACTATCTTTTTAGCTTTGACTTCGCTTTTGATTACGTATGTGTTTGCATTTATTTTAGGTATGTATGCAGGAAGAAAACCGTATACCTTAGCAGATAACTTTATTGCAGGATATAATTACTTTGCATTAGCGGTTCCATCGTTTATCGCAGGAATCGTAGGCATTTATTTATTTTCCTTTCAGTTAGGTTGGTTTCCGTTTAGCGGTTCTGTTGAAGTAGGATTGAAAGAGGGATCATGGGAATTTATTCAAAGTAGAATTCATCACGTTATATTACCCGCGCTCATTCTTGGCTTGATGTCGACCGCGCAGTATACCCAGTTTTTGCGCAATGATATTATTGAAAACAGTCGCAAAGATTTTGTGCGCACTGCTAGAGCAAAAGGGACAAAAGAATCTAAAATTTATAATGTTCATATCTTACGCAACTCAATGATTCCGCTTATTACGTTTTTAGKATTTGATCTTGTAACAATCATTAGCGGTTCTATCATTACAGAGACGATCTTTACGTATCCAGGAATTGGAAAATTATTCGTTGACTCTGTAGCAACTCGTGACTACTCAGTTATGATGTCGCTTACAATGTTGTTTTCAATTTTAACACTGGTTGGGAATCTGGTTGCTGATTTGTTATACGGCGTAGCAGATCCGCGTATTCGTTTGGATTAGGAGGAGAAAGTATGGAAATTGTAACGAAAAAAGATGTACAGCCAGAAGTGAATATGAAAGCTCCTAAAAACCTTTCTCCATGGGCGATTGCGCGAAAGAAGTTTGTTAAAAATAAACTAGCCATGATAAGTTTAGCTTTCATGATTGTGATTACGCTTCTTGCCATTTTTGCACCGCTACTTACAAAAGCAGATATTACACGTATCGACTATATGGCGATGAATGCAGCGCCTTCTAGTGAGCATTGGTTTGGAACGGATACAAATGGACGAGACGTATTTGCACGTACATTGTATGGAGGAAGAACTTCGTTACTGATTGGAGTTGCTTGTACAACACTCGTTATTTTAATCGGAACTTTTATTGGTTCGATTGCGGGTTATTACGGAGGCAAAGTGGATCAATTCTTAATGCGTTTTACAGACTTTGTATTAAACTTTCCACTAATTGTTTTCGTTGTAGTGTTAAATACAATCCTAATTGGAAAGATCTCAGGCGTTTGGACGCTCATCCTAGTTGTTAGTTTCTTAAGCTGGGGAAGTACGGCCCGGCTGGTTCGAAGCAAAGTATTGGCTGAAAAAGAAAATGAATATGTGCTTTCAGCTGTTTCCATTGGGTGCAGCCCGTTTAAAATCATCTTTAAACATTTGCTGCCAAATGTGTTTTCAACAATTGTGGTTCAAGCCAGTTTGCAGATGGCGATCCTTATTGTGTTTGAGTCAGCGATTAGCTTTATCGGTTTTGGCGTGCCGGCTGATACGCCAAGCTGGGGGAATATGCTGACAGAAGCAAGGGAATCAGATGTGCTGCAGAATAAGCCTTGGATGTGGGTTCCGCCAGGTTTAGCTATTACCTTTACAATCCTAGCTATCAACTTCATTGGTGAAGGATTAAAAGATGCTTTGAATCCCAAATCTCTTCGTTAAAAATCTATCACAAAAGTGTGATAGATTTTTTTAGGTTTGTCAGACCTCCTGACAAACCTATTACTATAGAAGAAACTCGGATTTTTTTCTGCTTATAGGGGTGGATATAGCTCATGAAGCCTTTAKCAATCATTAGCACTGGCGTTATATCTGAGCTTCGAAACAAGTGCATTTGAATAATGACCAAAAACGAAGGGATTTTACAATTAATTTTTAGAAAAATAACATCATTTGGAATAAAAATTCCTTTCTCTGCCTATACTGATGGATAACAAACAGATAGTAAGTGAGGGGTAAATTATGCTATATCTTCATGATGTATGGGTTAATTGGTTTGAAGGCGAAGAAAACGGTTATAATGTGTGTCATTTCCATGAGTGGAGAAAAGACGATTGTGTAGAACTGCTCGATCAAGCACCGTTATTAAAAGTAAATCCGCTTTTATTTCATTACATTGAAAATGATCTTTCCGAGCTACCTCAACAACTACTACAAGATGTCTATCAGAAAGCATACATTCGGAAAAATCATGAACGCACGCAGGTTGAATATTGTTTTATTGTTACAGATGGAACGAATATTTTAGCAATTGATACGATGGGATATCATATTCCAATTCGAAAAAGCCGCTTAATTCCAAGACAGGAACAGTTAGTCTATGAGATGATTGCGGATCAAGAAGAGCTAGAATATAAGTTCAGTGAAGACGAGCTGAATAAAAAAGAGCATCATATTCTTTCACCGTCTCCTGAAACGATGAGAGGACTAACACGTAAAGAACGTCAGCTAAAACAGCTGTTATTTATGGCACTTGATCAGCTACATACAACAAAAAATACAGCTCAAATCCGCTACTGGTACACGGAGTGGAATCCAACGAAGTACGAAGACATTCAAGAGATGCCGTTTCAAGACGTGTGGAGTCAGCTATACGATGAAACGAAGTCAGGGTGGTCACCGAAGCATAAATTATTATGCGAGCGCTTAGTAAAAGGACAACCTTTCTTTGAAAAACTTTGGGAAATTGAACAAGAGCCAAAAGTTAATTAAAAAAAACGACTGCTATGCAGTCGTTTTTTTTAACGTTTACGGCCAATTCCCATTGCGTTTCGCATTTTGCGAAGCATTTTATTAGCCGTTGCATTTGCTTTATCGGCACCTTGATCTAAAATATCATCTAGCTCGCTGGAATCAACTAATTCATAATATCTTTTTTGAATTGGAGCAAGTGCTTCAGCTACCACTTTGGCTGTGTCAGCTTTAAAGTCACCATAACCTTTGCCTTCGTACATCGCTTCAATGTCTTCGATCGATTTATTGGCTAGGATTGAATAAATACTTAATAAGTTTGAAATACCTGGCTTATTTTCTTTATCGTAGCGAACAATACCTTCTGAATCCGTTACGGCACTTTTGATTTTCTTTTCAATTGTTTTAGCGTCATCCAAAAGCGTAATGAAAGCTTTTTGGTTTGGATCGGACTTGCTCATTTTTTTCGTAGGATCTTGAAGAGACATGACGCGTGCGCCCACTTTTGGAATACGTACTTCAGGGATAGTGAAGATATCATTGTATTTTTTGTTAAAGCGCTCAGCTAAGTCACGCGTTAATTCTAAATGCTGCTTTTGATCTTCACCAACTGGAACCAAATCGGTGTTGTATAAAAGAATATCCGCTGCCATTAATGGAGGATAAGTTAGTAATCCTGCTGATACTGCTTCTTTTCCAGCGGACTTATCTTTAAACTGAGTCATACGTTCAAGTTCACCGATATACGCTACGCACTGTAACATCCATCCCGCTTCTGTGTGGGCAGGCACTTCCGATTGAATAAATAAAGTCGATTTTGCTGGATCAATTCCTACCGCTACATACAGAGCAGCAAGGCCTCGAATGTTTTTACGAAGTGCTAAACGATCTTGAGGCGTTGTAATTGCATGCTGATCTACAATACAAAAATGACAGTTATAGTCATGTTGAAGTTCAACAAATTGCTTCATCGCTCCAATGTAGTTACCTAAAGTGATTGTACCGCTTGGTTGAATACCTGAAAAAATTGTTTTCATCAAATCTTCCTTTCATCTGCACATATATGATGCTAATTTACGGATACAACATAAAAAGGCCCATCCGCTCCTAGCATAAGCTAGGGGCGAATGGACCGCGTTGCCACCCTAATTAGCACACATAATTGTGAACTATCTTTATTCATGTAACGTTGAGGTCAACGTTCAAGCTTTGCACTTGAAAGCTCCAAAGTCCATTCTGCAGGTTTCAATGTTTGTTCTCACCAGCCACAAACTCTCTAAAAATGAAAATTCTGCATACTACTCTTTTTCACAGCTTTAATTATATAGTTATTCGTTATTATAACGCGAAAAAGCAGGAATTTAAACATCTTATCGCTAAAAATTTTTATAAGACAATTTACTGGAATTTTTCAGCGAAAAAAAAAGACAAGAACCTTTTAATTAAAGCATTTCTTAATGAAAATTTGGTGGAGGATTTGGTAAAAATCTTTTATTTAATATTTCTAATKGCTTTGTAATACTATCGTAATACCTATACTACAAAAAAGATTTTAGAAGTCTGACAAGTAGGCACAATCCTTATAAGATAAGGTTTTTTCCCTCATGACAAAAAAATACCATTAAATAATAGTATTGCAATAAATTTTTAAAATATTTATAATAGGCGTAACAAACATATTTTTTACAAAGGTATTACAATTTCTTAATTTTTCAGAAAACACAAAATAGACAATGTTTTGTTTCAATTAGCGAATTTTGTAATGAATGAGTCTTCTACATATTAAGCGCATACATTGGGTTTACAGCATGTAAACAATTGATGACAGTTTCATAGAGTAGAAGAATAATTTTGCAGTGAGGTCTTTAATGCTCTACTACGTGAAAAAATAACTGATTATTTTGTATTGAAAGAGGATTAAGAAATTAGTGCATATCAAAAAAATATGGTTGCCACACAAACAAAATTTAATAGGGGGTAACACGCAATGAAGAAAAGGTTGTCGATTCTTTTCAGTTTGCTGCTTGTAATGAGCTTGTTTTTAGCTGCATGTGGATTTAACAAAGAATCTGGTGGCAGTGAAAATGCTAGCAGTGATGGCGGCGAAAAGAAAAAAGAGCAAGAGCTTCGCGTAAACATTAAAACTGAGCCTTTTTCATTAAACCCAGGCTTAGCTAATGATTCAACGTCATCAAACGTATTATTACAAACATTTGAGGGTTTAACTCGTATCGGTAAAGATGGAAAACCTGAAAATGCAATGGCGAAAGATGTGAAGGTCAGCGATGATCAAACTAAATATACGTTTACAATTCGCGACGATGCAAAATGGTCAAATGGTGACCCTGTAACAGCAAAAGATTTCGAATATGCATGGAAATGGGCGTTAGATCCTAAAAACGAATCTCAATATGCATATCAATTATACTATGTTAAAAATGCACAAGCTGCTAATGAAGGAAAAGGTTCATTAGATGATGTTGCGGTTAAAGCAACAGATGATAAAACGCTTGAAGTAACATTAGAAAACCCAACGCCATATTTCTTAGAATTAACAGCTTTCTATACGTACTTCCCAGTGAATACGAAAATTGCTGAATCAAATGAAAAATGGTACACAAATGCAGGCGAAAACTATACGTCAAACGGTCCTTTCAAGCTTAAAGCTTGGAAACATAATGACAAAATCGAGTTAGTTCCTAATGAAAACTATTGGGATAAAGATGCTGTAAAACTTAAAAAAGTTGAAATGTACATGATCAATGATAACAACACTGAACTTTCAATGTTCAAAAACGGTGAATTAGACTGGGCGGGTATGCCTACTGGTCAATTACCAGCTGATGCACTTCCTGAATTAAAGAAAGACGGTTCATTAAACATTCAAGAGATTGCAGGTACTTACTGGTACAAGTTTAATACAGAACAAAAACCTTTAGACAACGTGAACATTCGTAAAGCATTAGCTTATGCAATTGATCGTAAAGGTATTACAGAACAAATTACAAAAGACGGTTCAGTTCCAGCGATGGCGGCTGTACCACCAACAATGTTTGAAGATAACAAAAAAGGTTACTTCAAAGACAATGATGTGAAAAAAGCAAAAGAATATTTAGAAAAAGGCTTGAAAGAAATGGGCCTTAAAGATGCTTCAGAACTACCAGCAATTAAGGTTTCATACAACACAGATGAAAAACATGCAAAAATTGCACAAGCTGTTCAAGATATGTGGAAGAAAAACCTTGGCATTAAAGTACAGTTAGACAACTCTGAGTGGGCTGTTTACATTGAAAAGTTACACCAAGGAGATTATCAAGTTGGACGTATGGGCTGGTTAGGAGATTTTAACGATCCAATCAACTTCTTAGAATTGTTCCGTGATAAAAAAGGTGGAAATAATGATACAAACTGGGAAAACCCAGAATATAAAAAGTTATTAATTGACTCTCAAAAAGAAACAGATCCTAAAAAACGTCTGGAAATGTTGAAAAAAGCAGAAGGTATCTTTATGGATGAAATGCCAGTGGCACCAATCTACTTCTACACAAACGCTTGGGTACAAGACAAACAACTGAAAGATGTTGTGATGTCTGGACTTGGAGACATTCAGATTAAGTGGGCTCATTTTGAGTAAGTAACATCAATTGTGACAAAGGGTATATGGGGCCTGGTGCTCCATATACTTTTCTTTCTTGTGCGCGAATTTTGTAAAAATATGGAGGTGTGTCGGGGTGTTCAAATATATAGGAAAACGACTTATTTATATGTTTCTATCATTATGGCTGATCGTAACAGCGACCTTTTTCTTAATGCGTGCTGTTCCAGGAGGTCCATTCACATCAGAAAAGCAGCTTCCCCCTGAAATTCAAAAAAATCTAAATCAGTATTACGGTTTAGACCAGCCTTGGTACCATCAGTACTTTGATTATTTAACATCAATTTTAAAGTGGGATTTTGGTCCATCTTTCAAATATAAAGGCCAAACGGTAAATGATTTGATTAACGGCGGATTCCCTGTTTCATTCATGCTAGGGATGGAAGCTATTTTAATAGCAATTGCTATTGGTGTAGTACTTGGTGTTATTGCTGCTTTAAAACATAATAAGTGGCAAGATTACACGGCGATGGTTATTGCAGTTCTAGGAATCTCAGTTCCGAGTTTTATCATGGCAGCGGTATTACAATACGTTCTGGCTATGAAACTACAAATTTTTCCGGTTGCACGCTGGGAATCTTGGGCACACACGGTGTTACCAGCTCTCGCGCTTGCTTCAACCCCTATGGCGTTTATCGCACGATTAACTCGTTCGAGTATGCTTGAAGTATTAAGCAATGATTATATTCGTACAGCGAAAGCAAAAGGTTTAAGCAGAGGCGTGATTACAGTTAAGCACGCCATGCGAAATGCGATGCTTCCAGTCGTATCCTATATGGGACCTTTAGTAGCAGGGATTTTAACAGGTAGCTTTGTTATTGAAAAAATATTTGGTATCCCGGGATTAGGTTCACACTTTGTACTCAGTATCTCAAACCGAGATTATACAACGATTATGGGCGTAACGGTGTTCTACAGTATTTTACTACTTTTTTGTATCTTGCTTGTAGATATTGCATACGGATTCATTGACCCTCGAATTAAACTTACAGGTGCTAAGAAAGGAGAGTAACTATGCAGCAACTTCCAAAAATTCCTAAAGAAATGTTTGAAACAGCAGGGATTGACCGCGCTCAGGCAGAAAAGATTGAAAAACCGAGTCTTTCATTCTGGCAAGATGTTTTTATTCGTTTTCGTAAAAACAAGCTTGCTATGTTTGGGGTAGTACTAATGGTTCTCCTTGTTTTTATGGCTATATTTGGTCCATTGATGGTGAAATATGATTATGCAACCAACGATTTATTGAATGCTAATCAGGCTCCATCTTCTGAGCACTGGTTCGGTACAGATGAATTAGGGCGTGATGTTTTTGCTCGTACGTGGGAAGGCGCTCGTATTTCATTATTTATCGGGTTAGCAGCAGCTTTAATTGATTTATTCATCGGCGTAATTTGGGGAAGCATCTCTGGATACCGCGGTGGCCGCACGGATGAAACAATGATGCGTGTTGCGGATATCTTATATGGTGTTCCTTACCTTTTACTCGTTATTATTTTAATGGTTATGCTTGGCCAAGGGTTAGGCACGATGATTTTGGCGATGACTATTACCGGCTGGATTAACATGGCCCGTATTGTACGTGGACAAGTATTGCAGTTAAAAAACCAAGAGTACGTAATGGCTTCACAAACATTAGGAGCAACAACAAAACGTATTTTATTTAAACATCTTATTCCTAATGCAACAGGTCCAATTTTAGTAACAATGACACTAACGATTCCTTCAGCAATCTTTACAGAAGCATTTTTAAGCTACTTGGGACTAGGCGTTCCGGCACCGCTTGCAAGTTGGGGAACAATGGCTTCAGAAGGCTTACCTGCTTTGGAATACTATCCTTGGCGCTTATTTTTCCCAGGTTTGTTTATCTGTTTAACAATCTTAGCGTTCAACGTAATTGGTGATGGATTACGAGATGCGTTAGATCCAAAACTACGTAAGTAAGGAAGTGGACTCATATGTCACGTTTATTAGAAGTAAAAAATTTAGCTGTATCATTTAAAACATATGGCGGAGAAGTTCAAGCTGTTCGCGGCGTTAACTTCCACTTAAATAAAGGTGAAACTTTAGCAATTGTTGGTGAGTCAGGATCTGGTAAAAGTGTAACTTCACAAACGATCATGCGCCTTATTCCGATGCCTCCTGGCCGAATCAAAAGCGGTGAAATGCTGTTTGACGGCATTGATTTAGCTAAGAAAACGGATAAAGAAATGGAAGCTATTCGCGGTAAAGATATCGGTATGATCTTCCAAGATCCGATGACTTCCTTGAATCCAACGATGAAAGTTGGGGCTCAAATTGGCGAAGTCGTAATTAAGCATTCCAAAGTGTCTAAAGCAGAAGCGAAAAAACAGGCAGTCGAGTTATTAACGCTTGTAGGAATTCCTTTTCCAGAACAGCGTGTGAATCAATATCCGCATGAATTCAGTGGCGGGATGAGACAGCGTGTTGTCATTGCGATGGCTCTTGCTTCTAATCCGAAGCTATTGATCGCTGATGAACCAACAACGGCGCTTGATGTAACAATTCAAGCCCAAATTTTAGAGCTGATGAAAGACATTCAGAAAAAAACGGATACCTCTATTATCTTTATTACCCATGATCTTGGTGTAGTAGCAAATGTAGCAGATCGAGTAGCCGTTATGTACGCTGGTCAAATTGTTGAAATGGGCACAGTGGATGAAGTGTTTTACGATCCAAAACATCCGTATACGTGGGGACTGCTAGCTTCTATGCCAAGCTTAGATAACGAGGCAGAAGAAGAGCTGGCTGCTATTCCTGGAACGCCGCCAGATTTAACGAATCCTCCAAAAGGAGATGCATTTGCAGCGCGAAATCCATACGCAATGAAAATTGATTTTGAGCAAGAACCTCCAATGTTCAAAATATCTGATACGCACTATGCGAAAACATGGCTGTTACATCCCGATGCACCAAAAGTAGAGCCGCCTGCTTCAGTTCAGCGCCGCATGCGTAAAGTTGACAATGTATACAGTACACCTGTACTCGTAGCGAAGGATGGTGAATAATATGACAGATAAATTATTAGAGATTAAAGACTTAAAACAACATTTTTTCACAAGTAAAGGAACAATTAAAGCAGTTGATGGTCTGACGTTTGACATCTTCCGCGGAGAAACATTAGGGCTTGTAGGTGAATCCGGTTGCGGAAAGTCAACGACAGGGAGAACGATTATTCGTTTATATGACGCTACTAGCGGTGAGGTACTATTTAATGGCGAAAATGTACATGGTCGCAAATCTCGCTCAGAGCTTAAAAAATTTAATCGTAAAATGCAAATGATTTTCCAAGATCCATATGCGTCGCTTAACCCTCGTATGACCGTAGCAGATATCATAGCAGAAGGCATTGATATTCACGGTTTAGCTAAGACGAGAAAGGAGCGTATGGCAAAAGTTCACGAGCTTCTTGAAACAGTGGGGCTTAACAAAGAACATGCAAATCGCTATCCACATGAGTTTAGTGGCGGCCAGCGTCAGCGTATCGGTATCGCAAGAGCACTGGCAGTAGAACCTGATTTTATCATCGCAGATGAACCAATCTCAGCGTTGGACGTGTCTATACAAGCTCAAGTTGTTAACTTAATGAAGAAGTTACAGCGTGAACGTGGACTCACATATTTATTTATCGCCCATGATTTGTCAATGGTAAAATACATCAGTGACCGTATCGGCGTTATGTACAGAGGTAAGATTGTAGAGCTTGCACCAAGTGATGAACTTTATCGAAACCCTGTGCATCCATATACAAAAGCGTTACTTTCAGCTATTCCGCTTCCCGATCCTGACAGTGAAAAAACGCGTCAGCGCAAAATTTATGATCCAAGTATCCATGACTATAACGGTGAAGAACCGGAGCTTAGAGAAGTATCTCCCGGTCACTACGTGTCTTGTTCTCAAGCAGAATTTTCCACATATACAACATAACAAAAACGATCTCACAACGAGGTCGTTTTTTATTTAGTTATCAAAGAACACTAAGCTTCAAGTTGCACAAAACATGTAAGAACAAGTAACATTAGCGCTTTACAGGTATTATACAGTAAAGGATTGAAAAATACTATTGAAAATTTTCAGAATTTTATATTTAAGACAAAATATCTATGTGTAAACCTTATAACTAAAGGAATATAAGTGATTAATAATGTTTTTTATTGAATAATAATTCAATATTTATAAAAAGAAGGTAGACATGCGTCTACCTTCTTTTTATAAATCTGCTAAGATATCGCCGTCTTTACGATTTTTGTCAATTTTTAATACTTGATCTGCCGGCTGATAAGACGCACCATATATTTCTTTGTCTTTGTACGTATGAATTAACTCGTACGTTTTTTTCATTTTATTTAAAATGCTTTCCTCTGTTTCAGAAGTAGGAGACCAATATAGAATTTCCATCTGGTTAATTTCATTTGTGGCTAATGACCGGCGGTTATAGCCAATTGTTTGAGCATGCTTAAAGTCTGCACGTTTATAAAAATGCAGTCGTTTTGCCGAGTCTGAATCTTTATAGTCTACAGGCTCTACTTCTAAGATAATTGGTTTGTTATGCTGTTTTAACTCATCAATTAATTTACCGCCAAGCCCTTGACCTCGAGCGTCTTTTGAAACAAAGAGGTAATCAATAAAGATAAATTGGTCTGTTTCCACGTACATTAATACGTGATGGGGTCCTTCGTTTTTATGATAAATATCGCTGCGTTCTTGTAAAAGCGTTTCGATATGCTTCTTTGATTTCATTTCTTCAATGGGAAAATATTGACTTAGTTTTTCATACCAATTCATAGCACCCTCCTACTGATCTTTTCATGATGATGTTCATAATAGTGTTTAAACAGTTATCTTATCTTTACCCTTTTTAGGGAAAAGTAAGCATCTATAATTGAAAATATAGAAGAATAATCGATTGATTATTCTTAATACTTAGATAAATATAGTGAAATAAGAACATATAATGTAAAAAATGGTTTTTATTATATTTCGATCGTAAGTTTATTTGTGAAAATCACAAAAAACTATCGCATTTTTTGTGATTTTTGATAAAATGAACAAAGTGAAGTTTTTTTAATATTGTATTTTATAGATGTGAGAACGGTAAAAGTGTAGGTGTGAAACTTGCAATATCAGATTTTTAGTACATACACTGTTTAGAATTATTTGGCTGAAAAATAAGTTAATACTATACACGTAGCCGCTATCGCTATTAAATGAAATGGATATGTTAGGAGAGAGAATTATGCAAGGGAACACGCAAGAAAAAGAATTAAGCCGTGGACTTGAGGAAAGACATATTAGCTTAATGTCTTTAGGTGCAGCTATCGGAGTTGGACTGTTTTTAGGTTCTGCATCCGCTATTCGGTTAGCGGGTCCTGGTATTCTTATCATGTATGGAATCAGTGGTCTTATTATGTTTTTTATTATGAGAGCGCTAGGTGAAATGGCAGTACAAAATCCAGTAGCCGGTTCTTTTAGTAAGTATGCTAACGATTATTTAGGACCACTTGCTGGTTATTTAACAGGCTGGAACTACTGGTTTATGTGGATTATTACATGTATGGCTGAAATTACAGCTGTTGGAGTATATATGGAGTTTTGGTTCCCAGGTGTACCTCAGTGGATATGGGCACTTGCAGCACTCGTTATCATGACAGGGGTTAACTTTTTAGCTGTAAAAGCATATGGCGAACTAGAGTTTTGGTTTTCTCTTATTAAAGTAGTAACGATTATCCTTATGATTGTGCTGGGCCTAGGCATGATTATCTTTGGAATTGGAAATGGCGGTATTGCAACAGGAATCAGTAATTTATGGAGTCACGGGGGCTTTTTCCCGAATGGCATGAAAGGTGTTCTTTTATCACTTCAAATGGTTATGTTTGCTTACCTTGGTATTGAAATGATTGGGGTAACAGCAGGAGAGGTGAAAAATCCGGAAAAAACACTAACAAAAGCAATTGATAATGTACTGTGGAGAATTTTGATTTTTTACATCGGAGCTTTGTTTGTTATTATGTCTATTTATCCTTGGCCAGAGATTGGAACACAAGGAAGTCCATTTGTTTTAACATTTGATAAAGCTGGAATTCCCGCTGCAGCAGGGATTATAAACTTTGTAGTGTTAACAGCGGCTTTATCTTCTTGTAACAGTGGAATTTTTAGTACAGGCCGTATGTTATTTAATTTAGCTCAGCACGGGGAAGCTCCAAAACGCTATGCTAACTTAACAAAAGGCGGCGTGCCTGGTGCAGCAGTTATTGCTTCAGCTGTTGTACTGCTAATCGGAGTTGGCTTAAACTATGTTGTTCCTGATAAGGTGTTCACATGGGTGACGAGTATTGCCACTATTGGAGCAATTTGGACATGGGGAATTATTTTACTTTCTCAAATTCGCTTCCGCAAGGGATTAAACGATCAGCAAGTAAGTGATTTAAAATATAAGCTTCCGTTTTTCCCGTATACGTCATATCTCTCTCTTGCTTTCTTAGCGGGAGTAGTAGTGGTGATGGGTTTTTCCTCTGATACAAGAATAGCCCTTATTGTAGGTCCGGTATGGTTTGTTTTATTGGTTGTTGTCTACTATTCAAAAGGTTTTCATAAAAGATAAAAAATAAGGCTCGGACAAAAGTAGTTTCGTTGAAGGAAGATCCGAACGAGTTAAATTCTTGATTAAGAATTCAACTCGTTCGGATTTTTTTATGGTGAACATAGGTTTACTGTATGTAGGGCTTCTAGCTATTGAATTGGAGGGCAAGGGGAAGACTCTCAACAGCGATGTAACAAGCGGGATCCATACGAACTCCTATATCCCATTTGTTCATCTTTAGATTGATGTAGTTGTGTCCCACCCGCATTTTTTTCCAAAAGAAAATGAAGGATTTATTATTTCACTTTTTGCTTTAGTGTGCTAATATATTATATTGTTAAACAAATGAAGAGATGAATGAAGAAACAAATAATTTTTACGTGTTAATAGATTAGCATCGAGCTTTCTATCTCAAAAGTTTAAGCTTTTAGAAAGCAAAAGGAGACACAGCAAATGAAAGATAAAAAATGGGGACTTTGGTTTTTAACGGCCTTTGTAGTTGGTAATATGGTAGGCGGCGGAGTATTTATGCTTCCTTCTAATTTAGCAAACGTATCAAGTCCAGTCGGTTCAACACTTGCTTGGATTGCAACAGGTCTGGGCGTGTTAATGATTGCTCTTGTATTTGGAAACTTAGTCATGCGAAAGCCCGAATTAAAAGGAGGGCCTCAAAGTTATGCGGCGAATCTTTTTTCATCGCCTAAAGCAGGTAAAGTAGCAGGGTATAGCATGGCTTGGGGCTATTGGGCAGCTAACTGGGCTGCAACAGCATCTGTCATCATATCGTTTGCTGGATATTTAACAACGTTCTTTCCAGTAATGGAGAGCAAGGATATTTTATTTTCAGTCGGAGATTTTCAATTAGAAGCTGGAAAATTTATTACGTTTTTAGTATGTTCTATTGTACTTTGGGGAATTCAAGCTATTTTACAGCGAGATATTAACAGCGCCGGTAATATTAACTTCATCACAACAGCAGCTAAAATTATTGGATTCGGTTTATTTATTGTTGTGGCGCTGTCGCTATTTAGCGCATCCAACCTCGTTAGTACAGAATTTGTTAATTCAAAGGGTATAAATGTAGGATTGGGAAGTCAGGTCAATGGGGCAGCTATTGCTACACTGTGGGCGTTTATCGGAATTGAATCGGCTGTACTGTTATCTAACCGTGCAAAATCACAAAAAGTAGTGAAGAAAGCAACGCTGCTTGGATTATTGATCTCAATGGTTATCTATGTGGGGATTACGCTTCTAGCTATGGGGATTCTTTCAACAGCTCAGCTTCAGCAGTCTCAAAAACCTTTGGTAGATACGTTAGAAATGGTGATTGGACATAAAGGTGCTTACGTAATGGCCATTTTAGCACTTATTTCTTTATTAGGCTCTACTGTTGGATGGATTGTTGTTAGTGCAGAAGTTCCTTATCAAGCAGCGAAATCAGGGTTGTTTCCACAGTGGTTTGCTAAAACAAATCAGAACAATAGTCCAGCCCGCTCACTAACATTAACAAATGGCTTAACACAGTTGTTTTTGTTTGCGACTATTTCAGGTACAGTTTCGCAAGCCTATAATTTCGCTATTGTTGTAGCTACTCTCGCTTATTTAGTTCCTTATTTCGTGACGACAGTTTATCAATTAAAGCTTATTGTGACGGGTGAGACGTACGACACGATTAAAGGGTCGCGAGTAAAAGACGGAATCATTGCCTCGTTAGCACTTATTTATTCACTTTGGGTGATTAAGACAGGGACAGCTGATTTAAAAACATTTTTCTTAGGTATTGGCTTATTTGTAATCGGGCTGTTACTGTATCCTATCTTAATGAGACGAGGAAAAAGCACATCAGCTATTAAATAAATAAAAGGTTATTTCAAAAGCTTTGCAGAATGTCAGTTCTTCTGCAAGGCTTTTTTAGTGACTGAAAAATTTGAGGAATTTGTAAAAGAAAAAAATAATAAAAAAAATGAAACTAATCTACAGGTTTATTCGTAATAGTAGTGTGGTAAATAAATAATGAAGAAAATCGGCAATGAAAATAATGACAGTGAAGGAACGAACTAATGTACTAGTTCACTTCAAAAAGTATATCATTCCGATGAAGTTTATAGTATAATGCAAATAGATATTATTTTTTAAAAGTAATTATAAAGTAGTATCGATTTTCATTATCAGTCATTAAATATTTACACTCGTTGAAGTTTGTATAAAACAACATGATTTACAGTTCATGTTTTAAATGTTATGACCGATTATGATAGAAGGAGTGAAGGAGTAAATGGTTACATTATATACATCACCAAGTTGTACATCTTGTCGTAAAGCGAAAGCTTGGTTAGAGGAAAATGATATTGGATATACAGAGCGTAATATCTTTTCAGAGCCGTTATCAATCGACGAGATTAAAGAAATTTTACGTATGACAGAAGATGGAACAGATGAAATCATTTCAACACGTTCGAAAACTTTCCAAAAACTAGACGTTCAGGTAGACGCTATGCCTCTGCAAGATTTGTATGAATTAATTCAGCAAAATCCTGGCTTATTGCGCCGTCCGATTATCATTGATGAAAAACGTCTACAAGTTGGTTACAATGAAGACGAGATCCGTCGTTTCTTACCACGTAAAGTGCGTACTTTCCAACTTCGCGAAGCTCAAAGACTTGTGAATGGTTAATTTTTATATTTGTCTGTTTAAGATTTAAATAAGAAACCAACCAAGTAACGTTTGCTTGAAGTTGGTATATAAAAAATAAGCAGCAGGGAGCCAAAGGGCCTCTGCTGCTTATTTTTTGTCGAAATAGCAGGGAAAATGAAGTATATATGTAATTAGTAAAGAAAGAGAGTATTTAAACATATAAAAGTGGTGGTGAACGGATTGGAGCTTTTACAGCTAAAATATTTCCAAGTAGTTGCTAGACTAGAACATATAAGTAAAGCGGCCGAAGAGCTATACGTATCTCAGCCTGCGCTCAGCAAAACGATTTCACAGTTAGAAAAAGAGCTAGGCATTCGTTTGTTTGATCGAAACGGTAAATACATTAAATTAAATCGATATGGCAAAGCATTCTGTGCCAAAGTAGAACTTGCTTTAAAAACATTGGAAAACGCAAAGCACGAGCTAAAGGATATGTCGAACGACCCATGTGAAGAAATTCGCCTTGTTGTATTAGCTAGTTCACATTTGCTTCCAGAGCTATTAAGCAGGTTTCGTGAACAATATCCTCAGGTGCGTTTTCGACTGATGCAGCATTTGACTAATAGCAATTCACAGCCTGATTTCGATTTATGCATTTCAGCTTTTCCATTAACAACCCGTCAGATCGAACATACTCCTTTGCTTCGTGAATCGATTTTGCTTGCAGTGCCTCTTGATCATCCTTTAGCCAAGCAATCACGTGTAAAGTTAAATGAACTTAAAAATGAGAAATTCATTGTGCTGAAGAAAGGGAAAGAGCTAAGGAAAATAACGGATGTAATTTGTAAGGAACAGAATTTTGTACCTCAAATTACGTTTGAAAGCGATGATCCAGCAACAGTAAGAGGTTTGATTAGAGCGAAGCAAGGAATAGGTTTTATTCCTGAAGTAACTTGGGGAGGTTCTACAGGAAAAGATGTAAAACTGCTGAAAATTGAAGAGGAAACATTTGAACGTACTATCTTTTTAGCTTGGAACAATGGAGGCTATGTGACGGATTTACAACAAATCTTCAGGCAGTTTGTGATTGATTATTTTAAACATTTACGCTCCGGTATGCCTCATGAATACGTATAAGAATCATGACTAAATGTCATGATTTTTATTTCTTTTTCGAATAAATCTAAAGTGAACAGTAGAGAAAAACTGTATTATGTCACTTTTGATATAAGTATATAACTAAAAATGCATAGGTTATTCAACTTTTTTCCTTTACACTATTTTTAAACCATAAAGTAAACGCTTTCGAAAATAGGTTGGGGAGGAAGTAATATGATAATCTTCGGTGTAGCGCTGCTATCTATTTGCATGTTGATAGGGGTAATTGTAGGGGACGCATTAGGAGGGCTGATGGGAGTAGAAGCCAACGTTGGAGGAGTAGGGGTATCCATGCTTCTTCTTGTACTAGCGGTGGATTATTTAAAGAAGAAAAATAAGCTCCAAGTAAAATCCGAAGAAGGCATTGCTTTTTGGGGAGGTATTTATATTCCTATCGTGGTAGCAATGTCTGCACAGCAAAATGTTGTAGCTGCTCTTGATGGAGGAGGCATGGCGCTTCTTGCAGGGGTGGTAGTAGTCGTAGTAGGCYTTTTATCCATACCATTTATCAGCAGAATAGGAGAGAAAGCGAAGGTGAAAGAACAAGAAATAGAGCTTTCTATTTTACCTAAGGAGCAGATCAAATGATGAATATGATCAAAGAAGGATTAGAAAATAACGGGCTGATTACGGCATTTGCTATTATTGGGATTGTCATGTATATTGCTTATTTTTTATCAGATAAATTAACAAAAGGAAGAGTTCACGGATCTGCTATTGCTATTATGTTTGGGTTAATTCTTGCTTATATCGGTGGAGTGAACACAGGAGGAGAGAAAGGAATTTCTGATATACAGTTATTTTCAGGAATTGGTTTAATGGGCGGAGGGATGCTGCGAGATTTTGCCATTATTGCTACTGCGTTCGGCGCCAATTTTAGTGAAGTGAAAAAAACGGGAATCAGCGGAATTACGGCCTTGTTTTTTGGGGTTTTCTATTCTTTTGTAATAGGTGTAATTATTGCTCTTTGTTTTGGATATAGAGATCCCGTTGCTTTGACCACAATCGGAGGAGGAGCCGTAACCTATATTGTGGGGCCGGTCTCTGGAACTGCGATTGGAGCCTCTTCTGATATTATCGCGTTAAGTATAGCTGTAGGATTAATTAAATCCATTTCAGTTATGATTTTGACACCGATATTTGCTAAGAAAATCAAATTAAACAACCCTCGTACAGCAATGATCTATGGAGGAGTTATGGGGACGACGAGCGGTGTAGCAGCTGGTTTAGCCGCGACAGATGTAAAACTTGTACCTTACGGAGCCATGACAGCTACATTTTATACAGGTCTTGGTTGCTTACTCGTACCATCTATTCTTTTTTTACTCACAGAGATTATTTTTTAAGTGTACAAAGTGTTTTATGAATAAAAGCCTGCTGTGCTCATTAAACTAAAGAAAAGGCCATACTAAATAAAAATGTTTAGTATGGCCTTTT
>NZ_JBFULJ010000033.1:0-22860 GCF_056400385.1 Priestia sp. P5_B4 | reverse complement strand
CAAAGAGACCCCCTAAAGTCCGCTAATCGCTTAGCTGTTTTGTCAAGTTCTTGCTTAATTTCTACTAAATCCATGAGTTGAACACCTCTATTTTATTTTTGACGCACAGGAAGGAAATGAGAAGACTCATTTCCTTCCTGTACTAATTCATTCTATACTAATTGACTCTTACTTTATGATTCTTTACCGCAGCAGTTTTTATACTTTTTGCCACTTCCGCAGATACAAGGATCATTTCGGCCAACTTCTATTGCATTTACTTTTGGCTTCTTCTTAGCCGGCGCGTCTCCTTCTTTTGGATGAACAGCCGCCTGACCTTGCGCTACCTCTTGACGCTCAAGGTTGTTGTTAATTTCTGCTTTCATGATATACTTCGTCACTTCTTCTTCAATGCTTGCAATCATATTTTCAAACATCGCAAAACCTTCCATTTGGTATTCGCGAAGAGGATCTGTTTGGCCGTACGCACGAAGGTGGATACCTTGGCGAAGCTGATCCATCGTATCGATATGATCCATCCATTTAGAATCAACTGCTCTAAGAACAACAACTTTTTCAAATTCACGCATTTGTTCTTCAGGGAGCTGCTCTTCTTTTTCATTATAACGAGCTTTTGCATGATCTACCAGCAGTTCTACCATTTCTTCAGGCTCTTTACGGCGAAGATCTTCTTCTGTGACTTCACCTTCCTCAAGAACATTAGCATTTACGTAATCAATAATCGCTTGTAAATTCCATTCTTCTTCTAATTCTTCACGCGGTGTGTTTACTTCAACCACACGCTGTAGAGTTGATTCAATCATACGTTCTACAATCGCACGCAGGTTGTCTGAATCAAGTACTTCAAAGCGCTGTTTGTAAATAACTTCACGCTGTTGACGAAGCACGTCATCATATTGAAGCAATTGTTTACGCGCATCGAAGTTATTACCTTCAACGCGTTTTTGAGCGGATTCAACAGCTCTTGTTACAATTTTACTTTGAATTGGCTGTGAGTCATCCATACCAAGGCGATCCATCATTGCCATCATATTATCTGAACCAAATCGGCGCATTAATTCATCTTCCATGGATAGATAGAATTGAGATACCCCTGGATCCCCTTGACGTCCAGCACGTCCGCGAAGCTGATTATCAATACGGCGTGATTCATGACGCTCTGTACCAATTACAGCAAGGCCTCCAGCTTCAACGACACCTTCACCTAGTTTGATATCCGTACCACGACCGGCCATATTTGTTGCGATTGTTACCGCACCTTTGTAACCCGCATTTTCGATAATATCCGCTTCACGCTCATGCTGTTTTGCATTTAAAACGTGATGGGGAATGCCTTTTTTCTTTAATAAAGCTGATAAAATTTCAGATGTTTCAATCGCAACTGTACCAACAAGAACAGGCTGTCCTTTTGCGTGGCGCTCGGCAATATCTTCTACTACCGCATTAAACTTGCCTTCCATTGACTTATAAATTAAATCTGCTTTATCATCACGTGAAATTGGCTTGTTTGTCGGAATAACAACAACGTGCATATTGTAAATATTACGGAATTCTTCTTCTTCTGTTTTAGCTGTACCCGTCATACCTGATAATTTTTCATACATACGGAAGTAGTTTTGGAATGTGATCGTAGCTAACGTCATGCTTTCATTTTGAATCTCAACATTCTCTTTAGCTTCGATAGCTTGATGCAAGCCGTCGCTAAAACGTCTTCCTTTCATTAAACGACCAGTAAATTGGTCAACGATTACGACCTGATCTTCATCAATTACGTAATCCACATCATTTTGCATCGTTACATGTGCTTTAAGCGCTTGGTTGATGTGATGGTTTAGCGCTACGTGTGAAATATCAAATAAGTTTTCAATGCCAAATGCGCGCTCTGCTTTTGACATACCTTCTTCGGTTAGTTGAACGCTTTTTGTTTTGATATCAAAAGTAAAATCGGTTTCTTTATCAAGCGTGCGAACGAATGCATTAGCTTGAATATAAAGAGCAGTCGATTTCTGCGCGCTGCCGGATATAATAAGCGGCGTACGTGCTTCATCAATTAAGATAGAGTCAACTTCATCGATTACGGCAAAATGAAGCGGACGTTGAACCATTTGTTCTTTGTAAAGCACCATGTTATCACGTAAATAGTCAAATCCGAGTTCATTATTTGTACTATACGTAATATCCGCTGCATATGCTTCTTGCTTTTCTTCACGCGTTAAATGGTTTAAATTTAAACCTACTTTCAAGCCTAGGAATTCATATAAACGACCCATTTCACTAGCATCACGGCTCGCTAAGTATTCATTGACTGTTACTACATGTACACCTTTTCCTGTAATGGCGTTTAAGTATACAGGCATAGTAGCTGTCAACGTTTTACCTTCACCCGTTTTCATTTCCGAGATATTCCCTTCATGCAGAGAAATACCCCCCATTAGCTGAACTTTGTACGGATACATGCCTAACACACGTTTCGCTGCTTCACGTACAACCGCAAAAGCTTCATCTAATAGGTTATCGAGCGATTCGCCATTTTGGTAGCGTTGTTGAAATTCAGCCGTTTTTTCACGAAGCTGATCGTCTGTTAAAGACGCTATTTCAGGACCTAACGCATCAATTTGGTCCGCCATTTTTTCTAAACGGCCGATTTGGCGCTGATTGCCGTCAAACACTTTTTTAAATAATCCAAGCATATTAAAACGCTCCTCTATTTATAATCAGTACATTTTATACTATTTTCATTCATATCTGTATCTTTCATTATAAAACATTCTGAGTAAAATTGTAACATTGCAGCTAAACAAGTAGCAACTTGTACCCTTTTTCGTCTGTCTCTTTACTAGTACTACTCTATTAACAAGTTATTTTCTATTGTGATTTCCCCTGCCTCACTCTTACAATAAAAAAGGGGAATGTAGAATGAATGTTCAATCGATTACAAAAGAACAAGCTTGGGAAGTCCGACATACCGTCATGTGGCCTGATAAAGATTTCAGTTATATTCAGCTGAAAGATGATCCATTAGGCATTCACTATGGACTGTTTGAAGAAGGAGAGTTAAAATCAGTTGTTTCCTTATTTATAACAGGTAATGAAGCTCAATTTCGAAAATTTGCTACTCTCAAAGAAGAACAAGGAAAAGGATATGGCAGTCGTCTACTAGAGGAGGTTTTTCTCAAAGCTAAGAACCTTGGGGTACGAAAGATCTGGTGTAACGCACGAGAAAATAAAGTCTCTTTTTATCAGGCATTCAACATGAAAGAAACCACGCGTGTATTCACCAAATCTTCTACGCGCTATGTAGTGATGGAACTATTTTTTTAAGCAGCTAAAAAGCAGCGTGCGGAGGCACGCTGCTTTTACTTTACTGCTCTTGTTTAAGAGAGCCTATAATCTTAGTTTGGTTCAATCAATCCATATCGTCCATCTTTTCTTCGATATACAACGTTTGTAATGTTGGTCTCAGCGTTTGTAAACACAAAGAAACTATGTCCTAACATATTCATTTGCAAAATAGCCTCTTCACTATCCATTGGCTTTAAGTTAAATCGTTTTGTACGAACTAGCTCTAATTCATCTTCTTCAGTTGCAACTGCTACGTTCGCTTCACTTTCTAATGCTGCGAACAGATACTTCTCAGCGCCTTTTTCACGCATTTTTCGATTTACTTTTGTTTTATGTTTACGAATTTGACGCTCTAATTTATCTAGGACAAGATCGACAGCTGCGTATAAATCACTGTGTGTCTCTTCAGCTCTCAATACGAGATCATTCATTGGGATTGTGACTTCTATTTTTTGATCGTTATTGTAGACTTTTAAGTTTACATTTACGTCAGCAGTTGGTGTTTCGTCGAAATAACGCTCTAACTTACCAAGCTTTTTCTCTACGTATTCCCTAATTGCTGGAGTCACCTCAATGTTTTCACCGCGAATGTTATACATCATGTTCGAACTCCTCCTTTAATCCATTGCTATACCTCTACAATTCTACAATACCCGACACAATCCCTTCCTAAACTATTAAAATTTTTTGAAAATTTAGTGAAAATTTATGGAACCTGAGAAAAGTTTATGAAAAAACCAAAAAAATAGACCTTCTTCATAAGAAGAAGGGTTGTATTTTTTTACGCAGGATTAATTTTTTTTATCGTAAAACATTCCATCAAACGTTTTTGTTTCGTAAGGGTTTACATAGCTGTTACTATGCTTTTTTTTCGCTTTCAGCAAACGGAGATCTACCATAATTTGATGCCGAATTAAGATGAGCTTTTGATCAATTTCCTTATTCATTTCGACAATTTTCTTACCAATCGATTCATTATCCCTACTTTTTGGCGGCAGTTTCTCTATGAGGTCACGTCTTTCTAATAGAAGATACTCTAACTTTTGAATGCCTTCTTCTCGATTTTTGTCAGAAAATGTTTGAATAAGCCGATAAATCTCATCAGTTAGCTGATATAGGTCGTTAATCATATTTATGCTTGACCGCCGCTTCCATGGACTTGCTGGCGGTGAAGCTGCACAACTTGCTTCCATGTATCGCGGAATTCTGTTACGTATTGTTCCGCTTCATCCAAGCTTGCTGTGTCATTTTTTGTATTTGCTTCAATTAAACACTGGTTAATATAGTCATACATAGCCATCATAGACTTAGCAACGTGTACGTTTGTATCAAGGGTAATCATTAATTCTTGAATAATATTTTGTGATTTTAACAGATTCGTATTTTTCAGCTCAATATTTTTTTCCTGTATGCCTGTTCGTGCAAGTTTGATAAATTTTAAACACCCGTTATACAGCATAAGCGTTAACTCTCCTGGAGAAGCAG
Organism: Priestia sp. P5_B4; assembly: GCF_056400385.1. NCBI lineage: Bacteria > Bacillati > Bacillota > Bacilli > Caryophanales > Bacillaceae > Priestia > Priestia sp. P5_B4. Next base: position 18,033 of record NZ_JBFULJ010000033.1, on the reverse strand, counting down.
TCTGAACAGCTCCTTGCTGATACGCTTGATATGGATTATTTGCTGCCATAAACGTTCACTCCTTCTTAACTAAAATATTGCGATAACTGCGCGCTTTGAGCATTTGCATTTTGAATGGCTTTTTCCATTGCTGTAAACTGACGATAATACCGGTCCTCCACTTGTGTGAGCCTGCTTTCAAAACTAGTGATTTGGCTATTTACGCTTTTTAAATTCCGCCCAAGCAAAAATTGTTCACTTGTCCATGTTGAACGGCCAGCGCGCTGCTCAACTTTGGATACGGTTTGAGTAATCGTATCTCGTAAACGTCGTACAATCCCTTTTTCACTTGTTGTACTTCCACTTTTCATAAATAAATCCATCACAGACTGCGGATCTTTTTCAATTGCTTCTTTTAATTTAGTTCCGTCGCCTTCTATGACTAGCTTGCCTCGATCGCTATAGTTTGCGCTAGTTGAAATGCCAATGTCGGTTAGTTGCGAAAATCCTCCGCTCACTCCTGATACAGAGGCATACCAGTTAGAACGCATTTGGTTTAGACCGCTTGATAAAATTGAGTCTCCTTTTAACAAACCGCTTTTCGCCTTAACATCCCACTGCTCAGCTTGTTTATCCGTTAGTTTTTCTCTTTCTTCATCAGTCAAAGGCTGATAGTTCCGGTCTCTTTCTTCCGTAATCTTTCCGTTAATCTTTTCAATCAGTTCATTGTATTTGGTCACGAAATCTTTAATTGTATCAAATACTTTTTGCGTATCATTGCTTACGTTAACGCGCACATCTCCTGTGAAATTGTTTTGAAGGGTATAGGTAACGCCTCCAGTAGTAAATGTATTGGACTTACGAGTTGTTTCTAGACCGTTTAGCGTAAATTTTGCGTCTGTTCCTTTGGCATCAACGGCGAGCTGTAAAAAGCCCGTCAAAAATCCTCCTGAAAAAACCATGTTTGAACCATCCCCACTATCAGCAGAAGATAAATTTCCTGTATCTTTACGAGTCATGACAACTTTATTTGTTCCTTCATCGAAAAAGGCTGAAATGCCTACTTTTGAATTGCTGATTTGTGTGAGAAGGGTGTTTAATGAGGTGGAACCGTCAAATTCAAATGGCGTACTTCCATCTGTATTATCACCCGTTGCTTTACCGTTGCTGTCATAAGTTGTAATAGAAAACTTCAATACATTTTGCTGATACGAAAATGCTTCAATTGTACTGCCGCTTGTTAGTGTGGTACCAAATGTCATTTCACCTGTGTCTTCGTTAATGAAGACTTCATCAGAACCTAATGTTTCCGCCTTTGTTCCTATTGTCACTTTATACTCTTTACTTGTACCATCCGTGGTAACAGATATAGAGTTTAAAGTGCCTGTATTCTGATTTACAGCAGAAATAGCACCTTTAGCTAATTTCACTGTACTAGTATCCGCACTTAATGTTATGGCAGCTTGTTCCACTGTTTTCTCAGTCCACACACTTGAATCCATCGACCCGCGTTGAGACCACAAGCTTTTCGTCGGATCCATACTAGAATCAATACTAGTGCTAATACTCTGCGCAGCAGTCGCCATTGTCACGTTTGAAAGAGTATAAGAGGCATTTGCCGCTGAGGAAGTAGCTGCTGCTTTTACTTTCGTTTCATCCGATGAAGATACCGTTTTGGATGAATAAGAAGACTGCAAGGTCATATTAAAAGCGAGATTATTAAATTCTGATAACAGCAAGTTCATAGAGCGATAATCATCTCGCTGCCACTCTAACGTTTGCTTTTGTTTTTTCATTTTATCAATAGGCATACGTTCAGCCTTCATTAAATCACTGACGATTTGATCAATATCCATTCCGCTTGCTAACCCACTTACTCTTACCACTTACCATCACCACCGTTTTTTTATTCATCTATTCATCAACTGTTAGCCATGAAATATGAGTGTATTTTTTCGAATCTTCTTATTCGTTCATAGGTTCAACACTTCTCTATTTTGTATCGGTAAAACAAACATTTTTTTCATAGGTCAAATGATGCAAGATAGAAAAAGCTCACTTATTTTTCTACAATAAGTGAGCTTTTTATTATTGGCCAAGCAAGTTCAGTTTCTGGGATAAATTTCTTTGAATATCCTTAGGAATAAGGTATGGTGCTAGATTTATAATATCTCGTAACGAATCAATGGTTACAGAGGCAGATAAATTTATATATTCATCCGTTGTATCTGCTTGCTCAAACGAAATGGAGTCTGGCAAATTATTGAGCAGAGTAATTTCATTCATTTCTTTATCGACCGTGACATCAGAATCCTTATCAATATTTAAGCGATCCCATACAAGAGACATCGGAATCGGCATTCTTCCTAAATGCACGCTATTCACCTTTAAAACAAGCTTTCCATTTTCGGCATTTGGTGTTACGTCAACTACAAACTGTGATTCCATAAAAGATACTACATGTTTATTAATATACAATTTTATATGTTTTGGAAGCAACTCGGCTTCTGCTCCGTCAACCGTTTCATCATTTTCGTAAAGGTAGCTGCGCAAATAATCATTAACATCGCTCTCGCTTAATCGGTATCCTAAAATAGGAGCGCCTCCGTTCAGTTCTAGCGACGTCGCATGAGCGGACTTTTCTTGTGCCAGTGAAGATAATGAAGCAGTCTGATCAAGTTTTTCAATATTTCTGACTGGACTAACGAAAAAGTACAACCCAACTAAAAGGATAATAAATAGAAAAATAACAGCTATAAATTTTCTCAAACACACGCACCCTCTCAAACATTCTTCTTGGAATATAATACCGATTTCTCTTTTATCATACAAGATAAATAAGATGTATGTCGAAAATTTGTATAAAATGTACGTATATACCAGACATCCCAAACGGCGAATAAGTCTACAATGAATAAATCGAGTCTATTACGACTTAAAAATCGACAATTTTAGTAACTTAAAGTCGATTTTTATAGGAATTTGATAATTGGCACACTTCTTGCTTATTATAAAGGTAAGGGGAGGAATTTCTATTTATATTTTCAGAATTTACTTTATTTTCTAATAGTCTTTCGATAATTTTAAAGGAGTGAATACGATGGGAAACAAAACAGAATCACACGGAAAGTTAAAGCAACGTCACGTTTCCATGATTTCCATTGCAGGTATTATCGGAGCCGGCTTATTTGTAGGAAGCGGATCCGTTATTAATGCAACAGGCCCAGCAGCAGTAGTTTCATATGCAGCAGCCGGACTGCTAGTCGTTCTATTGATGCGTATGCTCGGTGAAATGGCTATGGTAAACCCAGATAAAGGCTCATTCGCAACATATGCTCAGCAAGGAATTGGCGCGTGGGCAGGTTATGCTGTCGGATGGCTTTACTGGTTTTTCTGGCTAATTGTAATTGCGATTGAAGCCACTGCAGGAGGAGCAATTGTTCATGAATGGCTCCCTTCCGTACCAATTTGGCTTTTGAGCTTAATCTTAACCTTTGCATTAACTTTAACAAACTTGTTCTCTGTCAAATCATTTGGAGAATTTGAATATTGGTTTGCTATGATTAAAATTGTGGCAATCGTTGCTTTTATGGGAATCGGTTTAGCTATTATTTTCGGATTAATCCCAGGTACATCTTCACCTGGTCTAGCTAATTTAACGGGCCATGGAGGCTTTATGCCAAAAGGTACGAACTCTATCTTTTTGGGAGTTATTACCGTTATTTTCTCTTATTTCGGGGCTGAAATTGCGGCTATTGCAGCTAGTGAATCAGAAAACCCAGCAAAAGCTATCACAACTGCTATTCGCAGTGTCGTATGGCGAATTTTAATTTTCTATATTGGTTCAGTTGCTATTTTAGTAACTCTTTTACCTTGGAACTCAGCTGATTTACTAAAAAGTCCATATGTAACAATGTTAGAAATGGTCAATATTCCAGCAGCTGCACAAATTATGAATTTAGTCGTATTAGTATCCGTTTTGTCTTGCTTAAACTCTGCTTTGTACACGAACTCACGAATGATTTTGTCATTAGCTCAAAAAGGACAAGCTCCTCGCGCTTTAGCAAAAGTAAGCAAATCAGGCGTGCCGGCAAGAGCTGTATGGATTAGCACAGCTGCTGCATATGTATGTGCTATCTTTAGCTTCGTTTCGCCGGATAAACTCTTTTTATTCTTAGTTAATGCATCAGGAGCCATTGCTCTTATTGTGTACTTAGCTATCGCTATTTCTCATTTACGCCTGCGTAAGAAAATGAATCGAGCAAACCAGCCAATTAAAGGGATGAAAATGTGGTTGTTCCCGTATTTAACATACGTAACAATTGCTATTATTACAGTGATCTTCTTATCAATGGCATTTATTGATTCGATGCGCTCACAGTTTTTCTTAACTCTTGGATTAACCGCTGTGGTTCTTCTTTCATACTCGTTCATCAAAAAAACAAACAACAAGCGACCTGACGATCAATTTTCCGAGTCAGAAAATATTGCAAAATAAAAAAGCCGCAGATGCGGCTTTTTTATTTTGCTTTTGATTATTTCTCAACCGATATGTCACGATGAAGATTTCGAAGCGGCTGAGGAGGGCAAATACGTCGCGTCGCGTAGGAAACGATAAAAATAGTTAACAACCCGCCTACCATCGCAAATGTGCGAAACGGAAACATGACCACTCCGTCTTCAATCATCGGATACGGAAGCAGCGCTTTTAAATGAAGCATCGGTTCTCCTCCACCTATTCGAAGAACAAGAGACACAATAAACCCAGCCAAAGATCCGTACCAGTTAGCTCCTTTAAAGAATAAAGCACAAACCAACTGCGGAAAAAGTATACAATACACGAGGTCCCCTGATAAATACCATAAAGAGTAGACACTCTCAGAGTTCAAAGCAATTAGAGTTGCTCCCGTTCCAATGATAATGATAGAACGTTTAATAACTTTATCTAACTGCGCCTGTGTCGCATTTGGTTTTACAATCGGACGATACACGTTCCAGGCTGCCATCCCCGACGCTGAAAGCAACGAAGCCGCTACTGCAGCCATAACGGCAGCAGCTAGTCCTCCAAGTGCAATCGCTCCTACTAAATCGGGCGTTAGGTATTTAAATACATACGTTAAAATCATGGACGCGCTCTCAGGGCTTGACGCTCCAAATGAAGACCAGTCTGCACTATAACCTATCATTCCTATTAAAGTTGGAGGCAGGGCTGCTAACGCGCAAAAGATGCCGGCTGTAATAGATAGCCACATTGCTGCTTTTTCGTTTTTAGCAGATAACACGCGCTGAAAATAAATCTGCCATGGAATACCACCAAAAATAAGTAAAAATGTGCTATCCCACCATTGCCAATATGTATTTCCCCATTTCGGATCTTCCCAGCCTTTTATTGGAGGAAATAAATGAAGAGAACCAGTCATGCCTTCTGAATAAGTAGAAAAAACGGCTCCCACCCCTCCCGTATTCGAAAATGCAAAGGGAAGCACCAGAAATAGTCCTAAAAACATAATAGAAAGCTGTAAGATATCGGTATGTGCTACTGCCCACAAGCCGCCAATCACGGTGTATGCAATGGCAATAAGTGCGGAAAGAATGATGGAAATTGAAAAACTGAGGCCTAAAATCACACCGAATGTTGTTCCTAAAGCAGTTAAGATAGCTGCGCTCCAAAACAGTTCTCCCAGTATAGCTGGAAAATAAAGAACCGTAGCCATTTTCTTACCAAAACGAGATTCTAGAGGGTCGAGCATTGTCATAAACTCAAACCTTCTCATCTTTCTAGCAAAAAAGATACCGCCTAAAATCAAGCTGATTGAATAACACCATGGCGCTTGAGTCCATGTCAGCCCTGAGGAATAAACGGTTTCGGCCGTTCCAGCAATATACCCTCCACCTACCCAAGTGGCGGTCATTGTGAACATTGAAATCCATAGCGGCATAGATCTTCCTGCAACAAGCATATCATCTGATTTTCCTTTTTTACTTGCAGCGGCTCGAGCACCAATAAAATAAATAACACCATACATAATGAACATTAAAATGAGGCCTGGCCAATAGAGATCTGGATTATAGAGAGAATAGATAAATGCGACAACCATAAAGATGGAAAATCCTATAATAGTTGTCCATAAGGGGGTTAGTAGACGGTTGTTCCTGCTTGATTTCCCTGAAAAGTCAGAAGTCTCATTCGACTTTTCAGGCCTGGCTTGTTGTGTGTCTGAACGAAATGGCTTTTTAGCATTTTGCATTGTATCACATCCTTTAAATTGATAAAGAAATCTAAAGACATAATTGTCCTCTATCCCTTTTTCCTACCAGCATACAATTAAACCTAAAAATGTATTTTTTAGAATAAAATATAAATAGTTGGATTATAAATACCAATTCGAAGGGGAGAAATTACGTTTATATAATTATATTAAAATAATTTAAATTGACTTTTTTTATTATTTTGCTAAGAACTCATAATTATTTTCATCTTCTATCTAAACTCCTTTCTTAATTTCCACATTCAAAATCCTTTGTTTCTCAAGGTTTGTATGCAAGCAGATATAGTACTATGGTTAATATATCTGAATGTTTAGGATATTGTCAAAAAAGTTTGAGTGTTTTCATATAAAAAAAGAATAATATTCTCATAGCTCGTACATAAAAAAACCTTTGGTATCAAGGGACATAGCAATCAGTGATTTTTTATTACTTTTTGTTAAATTTTTTCTTAATATCCGAATGATTAGTCTCTTCCAGAGAAGATAACCTAATAAATCCTGAATATTTAGAGTTTTTGGATTTGACTAAATTAAATAACCGATGCTATAATTCAAACTGTTAAGAACGTTAAATATAAATTTAACAAATTCTATTATTTGGAGGTCGATGCTATTGGAACAAACACTTACGCTTGAAAAAATGCACATAAACGGCGAATGGGTTGAAGCACGCAGCGGCGAGAAAAGAGAGATTATAAATCCTTTTAACCAAGAGGTTATCGCTGTCGTTACAGAAGGAAATCGTGCTGATACTGTAGAAGCTATTGAAGCAGCTAGAAAAGCTTTTGATGCAGGTGAATGGTCTAAATTTACAGCGGCCCAAAGAGGTTCTTTACTATTTAAAGTAGCGGAAGAAATTCGTAATGATCGTGAAGAACTCGCTAAACTTGAAACCTTGAATACTGGAAAAACCCTCGTTGAAAGCCTGGCAGACATGGATGGAATTGCTGATGTCTTTCAATACTATGCTGGATTAGCAGATAAAGATGGTGGACAGATGATTGAGTCACCTAATCCCGATTCTGTTAGCCGCGTTGTCCGCGAACCTGTAGGTGTATGCAGCCAAATTACTCCTTGGAATTACCCTTTATTGCAAGCCTCTTGGAAATTGGCTCCGGCACTTGCTGCTGGGAATACAATTGTTATTAAACCAAGCGAAATCACCCCTTTAACAACTATTCATATGATGAAAATTTTTGAAAGAGTTGGCTTTCCATCAGGCGTCATTAACATTGTACTCGGCCCGGGTGCGACCGTTGGACAAGAAATGGCAGAAAGTCACTTAGTAGATTTAGTTTCCTTTACAGGCGGCGGTGTATCTGGACGTAAAGTCATGCAGGCTGCCGCAGGCAACTTTAAAAAAATCGCTCTTGAACTCGGTGGGAAAAATCCGAATATCGTCTTTGCTGACGCTGACTTTGACACTGCGGTTGACTATGCATTAAATGCGGTCTTCTTTCATGCCGGTCAAGTTTGTTCAGCTGGTGCGAGATTACTCGTTCAAGATGATATTCACGATAAATTTGTTTCAGCAGTTATTGAACAAGCCAAAAAAATTAAGCTAGGAGACGGCATGGATGAGGCCACTCAAATGGGACCCGTCATCTCAAAAGAACACCTAGCTAAAGTGGAACATTACATTGAACTTGGGAAACAAGAAGGTGCTTCCCTTATTTTAGGAGGCAAACGTCCAACTCAAGAGTCTTTACAAAAAGGTTTATTCATTGAACCAACTATTTTTACAGACTGTCATGGAGATATGAAAGTTGTCCAAGAAGAGTCATTTGGTCCAATTATGACCATTGAGCGCTTCAGTACTGAAGAAGAAGCGGTGGCACTTGCTAACGATACAATCTATGGATTAGCTGGAGCCGTTTGGACAAGTGATATGAATCGAGCTGAACGTGTAGTGAAAGCACTCCGTATGGGAACAACTTGGATTAACGATTATCATCCCTACTTCCCGCAGGCTCCTTGGGGAGGTTATAAGCAATCTGGGATCGGAAGAGAGCTTAGCCACATTGGGCTAGAAGAATATACGGAAATTAAACATATTTATACGAATACAAATCCACAGCCAATGCGCTGGTTTCAATAAAATTCAAGGGGGAATGTAAAGATGTTTATGCGATTTGAAAGAATGGAACGTTTAAAAAGTTTTGAGATGCCAACGGTTGTAAAACATGGAATTGGTGCTGTTAAGCATACTGGAGAAGAAGTAAAAAACCTAGGTGTATCTAAGGTTTTACTAGTAACAGATCCTGGTGTAAAAAAAGTAGGTTTAGCAGATCCTGTAATCGCTAGTTTAAAAGAAGCGGACGTAGACGTTATTCTATTTGATCAAGTAGAAGCCAACCCTTCTATTCACGTGGTAGCAGACGGCACAAAAATGTACAAAGAAAATGGATGCAACGGACTAGTAGCTGTTGGAGGCGGAAGCTCAATGGATACGGCAAAAGCTATTGGTGTAGAAGTAGCTCATAATGCTCCCGTCTTAGATTATGAAGCAGCTGAAGGAAAAAAACCTTTAACAAAACGTATCCCTCCTTTAACAACCATTCCTACAACTGCGGGTACAGGAAGTGAAGTCACACAATGGGCTGTCATTACGGATCCTGTTCGTGAGTTTAAGTTTAATACAGGTGGACCTTTAATTGCTGCCCACTTAACAATTATTGATCCAGAACTTCACGTATCTATGCCTTCACATATTACGGCCGGTACAGGAATTGACGCATTAGCTCATGCAATTGAATGTTATACATGTCATTTTGCACAACCAATGACAGACTCTGTTGCTTTGTTGGCTATTGAGTACGTTGGAAAATACTTACGACGTGCAGTTGCAAATGGACAGGATATCGAAGCACGCTATGGAATGGCGCATGCAGCTATGCTTGCTGGCCTTTCATATGGAAGTGAATCTGCAGGAGCAGCTCACGCGATGGCTCAAACATTAGGAGGCATTTATCCAATTGCCCATGGCCCTTGCGTAGCAGCAATGCTAGGTCCTGTAATGGAATATAACTGGATGGGCGAGCCTGAAAAATTTGCGCGCATAGCTCAAGCTTTAGGAGTTAATACACACGAATTAACGCTTGAAGAAGCAGCTCAAGCAGCTGTTCGTGAAGTATATCAACTAGTTAAAGATGTACAAATCCCTTCTTTAGAAGAACAAGGTGTTCCAAAAGAAGCGGTTTCTCGCTTAGCTCAAGAAGCATTTAATGATCCACAAACAGTTGGTAACCCTCGTGATTTAACTGTAAAAAGTTACGAATGGATTTATAATCGCTGCTTCGAAGCTACACCATTAACTGTATAAAAATGATAAAAAGGCTGTTGATTTTTCAACAGCCTTTTTTATTTACTCTTTCGCTAATTCTTCATTTAAAATATCGATGATTCTTCGGTCGTCAAAAACTTTCACTACTTTTTTCAAGAAATGATAATAATGTTTGGACTCTATAATCTGCGCTAAATTACGCTTTGCTTTTACTGCGATCTCCTCAGGCACATCTTCATCATTTAAGAGAATCTGCAGCTTGTTTTCCGCTTCTTCGATTGCCTCTAAATTAACTGAAATTTCTCTTTGCCACTTCTTACAGAAAAATGAAAAAAAGGACTTAGAAAAATCTTTTTCTGCTTCATATAAGTCTTTTCGAACACCTTTTTTCCACACTTTGTGGACCATATCAATATTTTGCAGTGAACGAATGGATGTACTCATCGTTGGTTTACTCATACCCAATTCTTCACTCATTTGATCTAATGTAACAGGCTCATCCATAAAATAAAGCATGCCATACAGCCTTCCTACTGAAGATGTGACCCCATATAAATCCATCGTATCAGCTAAAGCGCTGACAACTACATCTTCTGCTTCTTTTAATAAATCATGATACTCTTGAACATCACTCATTTACTCTTCTCCTCTTTTGTTAAATTCATTTGAATTATACTTAATAAATTTAATGATACACGATAAAAAGGAAAAAAACAGAAATTCAGTTCAATTTTTTTGATAAAAAAGAAGCCTTTCTCTTAAAGAGAAAGACTTAAGACATAGTGGGGAATACTATATGTTTATCTTTCCCGATTTAGATATTATTTATACCGTATATTTTTGATTATTTTCAAACCGATCGTTTTATTTCTTTTTCGGTAATTGTTTCAGCATATCAATAGCATGTAATGTAATTTGAGAAGCACTTTTATTTTCGTTACGTATTTCTTCATAAATCTCTTGTCTATGAATATCTACAGATTTTGGAGCTTGAATTCCTAACTTTACTTGATCACCATTAACTGCAAGGACGGTCACTTCAATTTCATCACCTATTTTGATTGTTTCATTTAACTTTCGTGTTAAAACAAGCATGGACTCACTCCTTATCTATTCCTCTTACTCAAATAACCTGTGCTTCGTTTCGTAAGCTGTATTCATTAAAATCACTTGCTTAGCAAGCTGTTGCTTTGTATTAATAATAACAGGAGCCTGCAAATTAGCCGTTATCTTTTCCATAGAATCTGACATCGTAAGCAATACGTAAACAGCTGCATCTTCCGCTTGTTGTAATTGAAGCTTTTCGATTTCCTGAGGTTCTAGGTGAAAATCATAATCTAAAAAAAACTGAAATGGATCCGTGATAATAAAAGCTAATTCTTTGGTTTGAATAGACTGCAGAACTTGGAAAGCTTCGGCTTCTGGAAGTGGTAAAATAACGAATTCAGTTTCTTCCAAAAAACCTGGAATCCCTTGATTGAATGTCAGTGTTTGCTGATTATCTATTTCTATATCTCCATGATAGCTTGTTGAAATTTTCATCTCATCACACCTTTGCTAATTGATTTTTTCTTGTTATCTTTTTTCATTATAAAAAAGCTCCTTCTGTTTAGAAGGAACTTTTTAACGCAAGAAATCTAGCAGCGTAGGCTGAATAATTTGAGCTCCTACTCCCAAAGCAGCACGATGCACGCTTTCTTGTACGGTTAAATCCGTAATGACTTTTTCAATATCTGCATCTTCATTATTTGAAAGCATCTTAGTAGCCGTAATTTCCTGTGAATCAAGGCGGTTTTCGATCAGCTCAAGCCGATTGCTCCTTGCTCCCAATTCAGATCGCTCCGCTAATAGCGTAGACAGCTGCGTGTCTACCTGTGTAGAGAGATCTTTTAGTGAGTTTACATCGTTTTGTTCAAAAGCTGTTTGAACATTCTTCATTAAGTCGAATGCTCCTTGTCCAAAAATGTTTTCAGGATGAATATTGACTCTCAGCTGGATACCTTTTGATACTTCAACTGAAAAAGGATCCAGGTTAATTTTCGATTCTATCATACCGCTTTCATTCTCACTTATAGGCGGTGCTCCTACATTTACACCGTTAAAGATATAGTTTCCTGCCACCTGCGTATTGCCCACTTGCATATAATCCAGCTTTAACTGTTCGATTTCACGTGCAATCGCTTGGCGGTCATCACTTTCATTCGTACCGTTTAACCCTTGCACGACCAGCTCCTTAGTGCGCTGAAGAATGGAATTGACTTGTTCAAGTCCTGATTCTGAACTATCAAACCAAGACTGTGCTTCTGTTAAATTACGTTTATATTGATTTACTTCAGAAAGATTCGAACGATAAGCCATTCCTTTAGTAGCCACTACCGGGTCATCAGAAGGACGAGTAATTTTCTTTCCAGTCGATAATTGGTTTTGAAGTGTTTCCAGCTTATTATAGCTATTGCTAATCTGTTTTAACGAATTAGCCGCTAACATTCCTTGTGTGACGCGCATCTTTACCTTCCTCCAGTTCCAAGACCGTTTACAATTTTATCAAGCATTTCATCAATCATAGTCACCATACGGGCACTAGCGTTATATGCATGCTGAAACTGAATCATATTGGTCATCTCTTCATCTAATGAAACTGCACTGGTAGACTGGCGCCTTTGCTCTACAGCTCCCTGAAGGGTTTCTGAATTACTTTTTAAGCGGTTGGCTTGTTGGGCATCTACTGACATTTGGCCAATAACAGATTGATAAAAGCCATCTAGGGAAACAGCTTGATTCCCGGAATTAATAAGCACCTTTTGACGAAATTGAGACAATAGCTGAGCATTTTTTCCATCTCCTTTGCGGCCAGTTCCATCATCCCCAGAGGAGGCCGAAGAAGCAGCAGCAATGTTGTTTGTGTTTTGTTTAATTTTATCAGCAATAACAATTCCAGTTGCAGCCCCTTCTTTCTGAGAAATCTCATTAAAAAAGGACATACCAGGATCACCATCTAGCGTGACACCTTGTTGGTGCTTATCATTAAACCAATTTACAAATTCATATGCCATTTCATCTAAATCATCAATCATTGAAGCGTAAACACCTGTTTTATTACCACTATTATCTATATATCCAGAAGCCTCAATTAACCCTTTAAGTTTTCCTTGAGGAAATGACTCAGGGTTCCGTATCTCATCCCCTATATGAATTTCCGTCACATAGGAATCTTGATTTGTTTTCAAACTGATGGCATTTACTTGATGAGTTTTCCCATCTAAAAGAGTAATAGCCCCCTGAGACGTTTGAAGCTGAACCGTTACCACTCCTTCTGACGTTGCAGAAGCGTTCCCGCTGCTTTTTGTATACTCTAAAGAAACCGGCATAAATTTAGAAATCTCATCTAGCAGCCGATCTCTTTCATCATACAAATCATTAGGCAAATAGCCATTCGGTTCTACGCTTTGTATTTGTTGGTTCACATTACTTATTTGCTCTAACAAAGAATTCACTTGTGTTACCGCTACGTCACGCTCGTTTTGTAAATCACCTTGAACCGTTTTTAAAGAAGTAGATAAATAAGAGAAAGTATCGCCTACTGCTTCAGCTCGTTCAATCATAACAGACCTGGCTCCTGCTTCTGAAGGGTGTGAAGCTACATCTTGAATGGACTCAAAGAATTGATTAAAAACAGCTGAAAGTCCATCTTCAGTAGGTTCATTCATAATTTCCTCCATTTTTTCAAGAGCGCCAGCGCGCGCATCCCAATACCCCACTTTAATGGTTTCATCTCGATACTGGGTATCTAAAAATGTATCACGTATTCGCTCTACCGTGCTGGCTTCTACTCCCATTCCTATTTGGCCCGCAGTTCCAGTCTGATTCATCCCTGGGGCTGGATAAGCTGGGAACGTTTCTAAACTTACTCGCTGACGCGTATAGCCCGGCGTATTTGCATTAGATACGTTATGGCCAATTGTGTAAAGAGCCGCTTGTTGGGCATCCATTCCTCGTTTAGCCACCTGCAAACCATGAAATGTTGAACTCATTCTGCTTTCCTCCGTTCTTTATGCCTTCGAATTAAAAATAGAGTTGGACTGAAACGATCTATTATTTGTTTTTGTGTAATTGAACGAATCCTCTCGTTTCGATGGAACAAGAAGGTCTAGTTCTGTATGAATCAGCTGCAAAGACTGTGTGAGCAGCTGATTGTTTAAGTCATTTGCATACTTTATATCTTGAATTATATCTATTAGCTGTTTTTGAAAGGGTATCAAGATGGAGTACTCAGAGAATGAGCCTGCTATTTCTTCAATGGAGTGAGCAGCATGTCCGCTTTTTTCCATCGCCTCTATACGTTTTGTTTCCAGTGCAGAAATAGCAGCTATATGAGATTGCTCTTTTTGCAAAGAAGCCGTCAATGCCTTTACATCTTGTTTAATAATAAAGTTCGTTTTCTCTTTAACAATAACAGACAAACTTTTGTGAAGCGTTACTTGTTTTTCTAGTATCGTTTGAATTTCTTGCACGTTCAATCAATGTCAGTCCTTTTATTTTTTATAGAAATCTACAATACTTTTAGCAATTTCTTTTCCGTTAATTTCGTATGTTCCGCTGTTAATTTGCTGTTTTAGTTTCTCCAATTTTTCAAGTCTTTCTGGAGATGGTTCATTTCCCTGAAGTTTCTTCGCCTCAGATGAAATATGAATCTGATCTTGTGGATTCTTTTTAGAGATCTGTTCTGTTTTTTCTGATTGTTTTTTGTACGGATTTATTCCAAATAAGTTCGACGGGTTAATCTTCATCTCTCTCACCTCTTTTTATATTTGTATCCGTTATCTCTATTCATTATATCGGAATTTCCGCCTAAACCTTTAGCATCGGCAAGGAAGTTGAGACCATTTTCACAGTCCACCTTAAACATAGGTCTATAGATAGAGAATCTGCAAACACTCCGCACACTTTTACCCTTTTTTCCTTTCGTTAGAACGATAGGTGGGACGCGTCGGCTCTTCATTTGAACGAATTATCTCACGATTATGCTTTTCTAACCCATGTCTAATTTCTTGAGAGCATGAATGACAGAGTTTACCTTCTCGAATCTGAGCGTTGCATTGCATGCATGGATAGCTTATGTTTGGAAAGTTCGTTAGCACTAATCGACCTTGTCGAATAAATTGATGAATTAACGAATCTGAAACGCCCGTTTCTTTCATTACTTCGTAAGTCGTTGCTGTACGATTTGCTCTCTTCTTCAAGAATGAAGAAACACGTTGAAACAGAGCTTCTTCTTTGTCAAAACATGATTTACATATGTTTATTGATCCACTTTTTACAAATAAATGACCGCATTCCCTGCAATTATCTAACGTTCCCATATTCGAAACTCCTCATTTGTTTTTTATTTTACTATCGGTCAAAGTTTTAAATTATACATCTTCATGCACGAATTAAAGTGAGCGAACGAACTGAACGTGCCCCAGCTTCCTGCAAACAATTTGCCGCTTGGCGCACGGTTGCTCCTGTTGTATAAATATCATCAATCAAGAGAAATTCTTGATTCGTAACCATTGAGGAATTGACTACTTTAAATTCCAGTCTTTCTGCCAGCCGACTTCGCCTATTTTTCTTTGATTGCTTTGTTCCTGAACAGCGAACAAGAGGCATTTCTATGTTGTCACTGATCAGTTCAGCTAGCGCTAAAGATTGGTTAAACCCTCTCTCATATAATCTCTCGTCCGTTAAAGGTATAGGAACTAGTATAGCTTTTGGATTACATTCTTTTTTATAGAACTTATACCACTGCTCCTTGAATGCTTGAATAATTTCATAATCTCCTTGAAATTTAAAACGTTCTATTATGCTTTGCATAAAATCATTGTACGTATAAAGAGAACGGTTGAAAAAAGAAGCATCATTCCATTTCTGACAGTCCATACATGTGTCTAGCTCATAATGAGAAGAAGCGAGGTCTGCAAGAGAACGACCGCATCCCCTGCAAATGCTACTGGTGATGATAGGACATTTTTGCAAGCAAACAGTGCAAATTCTGTCCGTTGAAGAAGGTTTTAACAATGACCTCCAATCGAAAGAAGAGACAAGAGGTTCAAAACAAATCAGACATATTGTCATCGATCAACCAGCCCTTCCTTATAAGCTAGAGCATTCATATATTCAATATGCTCTTTTGCTTTTCGCATAGACAGAGACTGCCCATAATGAAAAAAGACCACGTCTCCCGTTGGAAATTGAGCACTCCTCCCCACTCTTCCTGAAATCTGAACAAGAGCACTTTCAGTAAAAATCGTTTCTTCTGCTCCCAATACTGCAACATCTATGTTGGGAACCGTTACGCCTCGCTCTAATATTGTTGTCGTTACTAAAATAACGAGCTGCCCTTCTCTAAATTTCATTACTTTTTCTTTTCGCTGAGAATCTTCAGCATGGACACCGTCTACCTTTTCCGTCAGCTTCCTAATCATGTCTATGATCGGAGCAATCCACTTAATTTGCGGGACGAAAATAAAGCATTGTTTTCCTTCATTTATTCTTTTTTTCAGCCATTTCTCAACATTAGCAGGCAAAGTATCTGTTTTCATTTTTTTCTTCCAATTGCCACACCATTCAAACCGAGGAACAGGAATAAGCATTCGATGATAGCGGGCTGGAATTTTGACTACTTGTTTTTTCCCTTGCTCAACGTCTTTTTTTAATGATTCATTTGGAGTCGCTGTTAAATAAATCTTTGATGCAGCGTGTTTAGCTGCTTTTGCAACAGCATAGTGCAGCATAGGCTCCGTCGAATACGGAAATGCATCTACTTCGTCAATAATCAACACATCGAATGCTTGATAATAATGCAGAAGTTGATGAGTGGTGGAAATAATAAGAGAGGATTCATGAAAACGGTCTTCGCTGCCTCCATACATAGCCAGCACAGACATATCCGGGAATGCCGATTGAATTCTTGGCTTTAACTCAATAACTACATCTGTTCTTGGAGTAGCAATACAGACTTTCTTTCCGCTGTTCAACGCTGCTTCAATACCTTTAAATAAAATTTCCGTTTTTCCTGCTCCGCAAACAGCCCAAATTAACAGCTCTTCATCCTTTTTAATAGCTTGAATGAGTTCATTTGAAGCACGTTCTTGAGCTTTAGACAGCATCCCTTTCCAATTCATCACGCTACTTTTTTGCAGAACATTACTTGTTGGTCCTTCCCAGTTTATAAAAGGTGTGCACTCACTTACTTTCCCCATCACAATACATGCTCGGCAATAGTAGCACTCCTGGTGACATCTACTGCATGGAAATGAAGCAAAATAAAAGGGGCTATCACTTCCACACCGGTTGCATTTATATCCGTTTTCTTTCTGGGTAAGTGCTTTTTGATAGGAAATATATCCGTTTAGATAATGTTCATGAATGAGAGATAAAGGATAGGGAGTCTGAGTTAGTAGAAGCTGCTTTCCGCTTAGAGAGCGCTGAAGATCTAAAGAGTAGGGGTATGAAGGATTTAAAGGCGGAGTTCTCCACGTATCGATTTTTGAGAGAGGAAAAGCAGCTGGGCTAGGTACTCGAACGGGATTTAGCAATTCTTGTTTAACATTAAAAAGCATATCTTCATTCCTTTCGATGTTTATCGTACACATCTATATACGAAAAAAAAGGTGTTTTTTCCTGCAAAAAAACCAAATCAAATGATTTGGTTTTCGATTACTTTTTATACCACCCTATACCGATGGCACCTTCACCTAAATGCGTGCCAATCACAGCGCCAAAATAAGAAAGACTCCATTCAATATGAGGATATTCTTGTTCTAAGTCTCGTTGAATTTCTTTTGCTTCACTTTCACGATTAGAATGAATAACTACAGCTTTCATAGGTACATTTTCTTTTGCATCCTCATCAAGAAGCTCCGTGATTCGTTTTAACGCTCGCTTACGCGTACGAATTTTTTCAAACGGAACAATTTTTTTAGATTCAAAATGTAGCACTGGCTTTACTTGAAGCAGACTGCCGATAATAGCCTGAGCAGCATTTAGGCGACCTCCACGCTGCAAGTGAGATAAATCATCTACCATAAAATACGCACGCATTGATAGTTTCATCTCTTCAAAACGCGCAATGATTTCGTCAGGATGTTTATTTAATTGGACCATCTCGGCTCCTTCAATCGCATAAAAGCCTTGAACCATACAGCTGATTTCTGAATCAAATACGTGCACGTCAAAGTCTTCTACCATGCTACCTGCTGTCAAAGCACCCTGATACGTTCCGCTAATTCCACTAGATAACGTAATAACGATAGCAGCATCGAATTGATCTCGTTTTAACTGTTCAAACAACTCTACAAATTCTCCGATAGCAGGCTGAGAAGTGGTTGGAAGATTTTTTGCTTCTTTAATTTTTTCAAAATATTGATCTGCAGTCATATCTACTTCTTCACGATATGTTTCTTCACCGAAAATAACGCTTAGCGGCACCATATGTATATGATAGTTTGATCGAATTTCCTC
>NZ_JBFULJ010000032.1:0-23152 GCF_056400385.1 Priestia sp. P5_B4 | reverse complement strand
AAGCAGGGTTTATTGAAGAACTGGAAAAAATGGTTAAAGAATTTAAACAGTACACAGTAGATGCCCCGTCTCTCGAAGAGATGAAGAAAAAGCTTCAAGCAGAAGATGAGAAAGTCCTTGCTGATAAATTACATGATTTACATCTCATTTACGGAGAATTAGAAAAACAGCTGATGACGAAATATGTAGATGGAGAAGACTATTTGAAGCTGCTGAGTGAAAAAGTAGCGTCTTCTGGTTATCTTGCTCAAACAACGATTTATGTAGATGGATTTCATCACTATACTCCTCAAGAATTAACCGTATTAGTAGAGCTGATGAAAGTTTGTAGAGAAGTAAAAATAGCGGTGACTTCTGATTATTCATATCAAGATTTTATTCCAAATGACTTGCACTTGTTTCGATTAACGAGCGAAACGTACCAAGAAATAATGGGCCTGGCGGCTGAAAACGGTATAGAGATTCAAGAGTCAATCGTATTTAACGAACAAAAAAGGCATCAAAACAGTCCAGAGCTTGCCTATTTAGAACGATATTATGATGAACGGCCAACGCCGGAATTTCAGTCAGAGCCCGAGCACATTCAGCTGCTGCCGGCTGTTAGCCGAAGAGCAGAAGTTGAAGGGATTGCAAGAGAAGTGCTTTCACTTGTGCGCGATCGCGGCTATCGCTATCGTGATATTGCCTTGATTGTTAGAAATGCAGAAGACTACCATGACTTGCTTCAAACCATTTTTCAAGATTATGAAATTCCGTACTTTATTGACCAAAAGCGAGCGATGTTTCACCATCCACTCGTTGAATTTGTTCGCTCAGTCTTAGAGGTGGTAAGCGGGTCATGGCGATATGAAACCATCTTTCGAGCAGTGAAAACAGATCTTTTATTTCCTTTGTCATCTGATGTGCACCAGCTTCGCGAAGAGATGGATGAATTAGAAAATTATGTACTTGCTTACGGTATTCAAGGATCTAAGTGGACGAGTAAGGAACCATTTACCTACAGAAAATATCGTTCACTTGAAGACATGAACCTTGGGAAAACGGACGAAGAGCTTGCTTTTGAGCAAAAAATAAATGAATTAAAAAATATGATTGTTCCTCCTATTTATTCGCTTCAGCAAAAATTAAAACAAGGGAAAATAGGAAAAGAAAAAGCAGAAGCGCTCTATCGTTTTTTAACGAATTTAGATATTCCACAAAAGATAGAAGCGCTGCGCAATCGATGTGAAGAAGAAGGAAAGCTTCAAGAAGCAAGAGAGCACGAGCAGGTATGGAAAGCAATTCTTCACTTATTTGATCAGTTTGTTGAAATGATGGGAGAAGAGAAAGTATCGATTTCTTTGTTTGCAGATCTATTTGAGACAGGGCTTGACAGCATGCAGTTTGCACTTGTTCCGCCTGCACTGGATCAAGTGGTTGTGGCAAGTTTTGAGCGTTCGCGTTTATCCGATATCAAAGCAAGCTTTGTGTTAGGTGTAAATGACGGTGTGATTCCAGCTAAACCAAAAAGCGATGGCCTGTTATCTGAGAAGGAGAGAGAGCAGCTGCTTGAATCAGGTTTATTACTTGCGCCAACCGGAAGACAAAAGCTGTTTGACGAACAATTTCTCATTTATTTAGCACTTTCCAGCTCTTCGGAAAAACTTTATGTTTCGTATCCTCTTGCCAATGAGGAAGGGAAGACCCTGCTGCCTTCACTCGTTATTAATCGAGTAAAAGAGCTATTTCCGCTCCTGCAGGAAAAACTGTTAATGACGGAACCTACAGATTTAGAAGAAGAAAAGCAAGTTGATTATATTACAAATCCTTTAACGAGCATCGCGCATTTAGCCAGCCAGCTGCAAGGATGGAAACGCCATTATCCGATGAGTTCCGCTTGGTGGGATGTGTATAATTTTTATGTAGAAAATTCAGATTGGAACTCATACAGTGGGAAAGTACTAAGCAGCTTATTTTATCAAAATGAAGCAAAACGGTTAACAAAGAAAACGAGTCAGCGTCTGTATGGAAAGCATATTCAAGCAAGCGTATCGAGAATGGAAAAATTTGAAGCCTGTCCATATGCGCATTTTGCTTCTCACGGGCTCAAGCTTAAAGAACGAAAAGTTTTCAAATTGGCGGCTCCTGACATAGGCGAGTTATTTCACGCGGCGTTGAAAATGATTTCAGACGAACTTCGCGGCGGTCAAAAAGAATGGAAGAACTTAACGAGAAAAGACTGTCAGCAGCTTTCTACGGCTGCAGTGCATGAGCTTGCTCCGCGCTTGCAAAATGAGATTTTATTGAGCTCGAATCGCCACCACTATTTAACACATAAGCTGCAGCAAATTATTGAACGTGCGTCGCTTGTGTTAAGTGAGCACGCTAAGATGAGCGGCTTTGTTCCCGTTGGATTGGAGCTTGGATTTGGACCTAGCGCAGAGCTTCCTTCTATGCAGTTCACACTGCCAAATGGCCATACGATGGAACTCGTTGGCAGAATTGACAGGGTAGATAAAGCGGAAAGCTCAAAAGGACTTTTACTGCGTATTGTCGACTATAAATCAAGCGATAAAGCATTAAACTTAGTGGAAGTGTACTACGGTTTATCTCTTCAAATTTTAGCTTATTTAGACATAGTCGTGACGTATGCTGAACAGCTTCTTCATGATAATAGAGGAGCATTGCCTGCTGGCGTTCTTTATTTCCACGTTCATAATCCAATGATCAACAGCACTAAAGCATTACAGCCTGATCAAATTGAAGCTGAAATCTTCAAGAAGTTTAAAATGAAAGGACTGCTTGTAGGAGACGAGGAAGCAGTAAGGTTAATGGACGAAACGTTAGAATCAGGGCACTCACAGGTTATATCAGCTGGCATTAAAAAGACAGGGGGCTTTTATTCCAATTCTTCGGTTGCGAGCGAAGAAGATTTTACACATCTCCGTCAGTATGTGCGAGGTAAATTTGTGGAGGCAGGTACAGAGATTACAAATGGGAAAATTGACATTTCGCCTTATAAACTAAAAGATAAAACACCATGTGCGTTTTGTGAATACCGCTCAATTTGTCAGTTCGATGAATCAATGGAAAACAACGAATATCGTCAGCTTAGTACAGAGAGTCAAAGTGTTATTTTAGATAAAATTCGAGAGGAGGCCAAACGAGATGAATGAAGATATACACGTAAAACCGGCCGACTCCCAGTGGACAGATGATCAGTGGAAAGCCATTGTTTCATCCGGTCAAGATATATTAGTAGCCGCGGCGGCTGGCTCAGGAAAAACAGCGGTTTTAGTTGAACGTATTATTAAAAAGATTACGATGGGTGATGAGCCAATCGATGTTGATAGATTACTCGTTGCTACGTTCACAAATGCTTCTGCAGCCGAAATGAGAAATCGAATTGGAGAAGCATTGGAAAAAGAGTTAAAAAAGAATCCATCTTCTTTGCACTTGCGCAGACAGCTTAATTTATTAAACCGTGCGTCGATTTCTACGCTCCATTCTTTTTGTTTAGAAGTCATTCGAACGTATTATTATTTGATTGATGTAGACCCTGGTTTTCGGATTGCAGATGATACGGAAGCCGATCTTCTGCGTGAAGAAGTATTAGAAGAATTGTTTGAAGAACAGTACAGTATTGAACAGAACGAGCGATTCTTTGATTTAATTGATCGTTATACAAGTGACAGAAATGACTTAGATATTCAGCTTATGGTAAGAAAGCTGTATGACTTTGCAAGATCTAACCCTGACCCAAACGGCTGGCTTGAAATGATCGTGAGTCAATATGATGTGACAGAAGACTCTTCTATTGATTCACTTCCGTTTCTATCTTTTCTTTTACAAGAAGTAACAACGCAGCTGATGGGCATTGAGTCGATTTTAAAACAGGGCTTAGAGTTAACAAAGCTGCCAGGAGGGCCTGCTCCTCGCGCCGTTAATGCAGAGGAAGACCTGGCTCAAATTCATCGGCTGATCAGTGCTTCTAAGCATTCTTTTAATGATTTGCATGAGGAAATGCAGAATTTGAATTTTACTCGTTTAAAGCCATGTAAAGGAGAAGCATACGACTCGCAGCTTTTAGATGATTTCGGAGAGCTTCGCAAAAAAGCTAAAACAAGTCTTGAAAAACTTCATGCTGATTTGTTTTCTAGGCCTTTGCACGGCTACATGGCTGATTTTGAGAAAATGAAGCCCGTTATTGAAACGCTAATCTTTTTAGTTCAGCGCTTCGGTGAACGATATGAACATATGAAAAAAGAGAAAGGGTTAGTGGACTTTTCTGATTTAGAACATTATTGCCTGCAAATCTTGAGTGTAAAAGAAGATGGAGTGCTTAAGCCTTCGTCCATTGCCCAAAAATATCGTACTCAGTTTGAAGAGGTGCTTGTTGACGAATATCAAGATACAAATATGGTTCAAGAAACACTGATTAAATTAGTGACGAGAGATAGTGAAGAACAAGGGAATTTATTTATGGTTGGAGATGTAAAACAATCCATTTACCGCTTTCGTTTAGCGGAGCCATTTTTGTTCTTAACAAAGTACAAGCGCTTTACACAAGATGGTCGCCAGTTCGGAAAACGTATCGATTTGAATAAAAACTTCCGCAGTCGTTCTCAAGTGCTTGATGCTACAAACTTTATTTTTAATCAGCTGATGGATGAAGAAGTAGGAGAAATTGCATATGACGATGATGCTTCTTTAAAATTAGGCGCATCGTATCCAAAAGCGGAAGGAATGGAAACGGAGCTTCTGCTCATTGCAAAAGAAAATGCAGAAGAAGGAGGGGAAGAAGAATCGGATTCTTCTCTCGTCGCTTTTTCAGAAGCAGAGCTTGAAACGGCTCAGTTAGAGGCAAGAGCAATGGCGCGTAAAATCAAAGAACTCGTTCAAAACCGCTTTCAAATATATGATCGCAAGCTCGATATCATGAGAAATGTGACGTATCGTGACTTTGTTATTTTGCTTCGTTCTATGCCTTGGGCTGCGCAGATTATGGATGAATTTAAGCAAGAAGGCGTGCCCATTTATGCCGATTTATCAACAGGTTATTTTGATGCTACTGAAGTGATGATTATGATGTCTTTATTAAAAGTAGTAGATAACCCGCATCAAGACATTCCGTTAGCTTCTGTTCTTCGCTCACCGGTAGTAGGGCTTTCAGATGAAGAGTTAGCTACACTGAGAGCAGAGCAAAAGAAAGGAACGTATTACGATGCGTTAAAAACGTACTTAGCGGCTTCAGATGATGAAGAACTTCGCGATAAAGTAAAGTATTTCTATGAGCAGTTAAAAGCATGGAGAACACAAGCTAGACAAAGCTCTTTGTCAGAACTGGTATGGCAAATTTACCGCGATACGGGTTTCTTTGAATTTGTTGGCGGACTTCCTGGCGGGAAACAGCGTCAAGCCAATTTACGTGCTCTTTACGATCGCGCTCGCCAGTACGAGGCAACTTCATTTAGAGGTCTGTTTCGATTTTTACGTTTTATTGAACGCATGCAGGACCGAGGGAACGATTTAGGAGCTGCTCGAGCACTGGGAGAACAAGAAGATGTGGTGCGTTTGATGACGATCCACAGCAGTAAAGGTCTTGAGTTTCCTGTTGTTTTTGTAGCTGGTCTTGCTCGTCAGTTTAACTTAATGGACTTGAATAAAGCATATTTACTCGATAAAGAACTAGGTTTTGGATCTAAATATATTGATCCAAAACTGCGTATTACGTACCCTACTCTTCTTCAGCAGACCATGAAGAAAAAAATGAAAAAAGAAAGCATGGCAGAGGAAATGCGGGTATTATACGTAGCTTTGACGCGTGCGAAAGAAAAACTTATTTTAGTCGGAACAGTAAAAGATGCACCAGAAAAGCTCAGACAATGGAGCTCCGTTATGGCACATGAAGATTGGACGCTTCCAGCTCACGTGAGAAGAGATGCAAAATGTTATTTAGACTGGATTGGACCTTCTTTAATCCGTCACCAAAATGTTAGTCATATGGTTGAAGGAGAGGTCCAGCCGGCCAAGGTGATTCATCAGCATGCTTCAAGCTGGAAACTTTCAACGTTATTAGCAGATGATTTAGCCGAGCAGCCTCTTGAAGAGCAGCAGCATCATGAAGAGCTTTTAAACGCTCTTCAAAAGCATGAGCCAGTTTCAGAATCGAGCGATTATAAAGACGAAGTGTATAGACGCTTAAATTGGTCTTATGATTATCATGTAGCTTCCGTTCATCGCTCGAAGCAATCTGTTTCTGAACTAAAAAGGCAGCAGCAGCTGACGGACGCAGGTGGAAGCGACGATCTCATTCGGGGATCTAAAGCACCTCTTGAAAATCGTCCGCTGTTTCTTCAAGAGAAATCTCTCACAGGAGCTGAAAGAGGAACAGCTACACATGCCGTTATGCAGCAGCTTCCATTAAATAAAGCTTATACCCTTGAAATGGTTCAAGACTTTATTCAATCAATGGTTACCAAAGAATTATTGACGCAAGAACAAGCGGATGCTGTTGATGCAAATGATGTAGCAGACTTTTTAGACAGTGACATTGCACAAGGTATTCGAACGGCTCGCACGCTTTATAGAGAGATGCCTTTTAGTTTAGGTGTCTCCGCTAAAGAAATCTATGATCATTGGGAGCAGGAAGACGAAACAATTTTAGTGCAAGGTATTATTGATTGTTTGTATGAAACGGAAGAAGGTCTCGTTTTACTTGATTTTAAAACCGATAACATTTCGGATCGTTTTCAAGGGGATTTTGAACGAGCAAAACCATTTCTAATTGACAGATACCGCATTCAGTTAGAGCTTTACGCAAAGGCCATTGAGCGGATTGTAAAACAACCTGTGCAGCATCGCTATCTGTACTTTTTAGATGGTGGACATGCTGTTGAAATATAAAAAAAGAAGAAGGCGATAGTCTTCTTCTTTTTCACCAATAAGGAGAGAGTAACATGCGTTKATTACATACAGCGGATTGGCATTTGGGGCGAACGTTAGAAGGTCGAAGCCGTCTAGCTGAGCAAGCACAGTTTTTAGATGAACTGGCAGACATTGTGGAAGAAGAAAAGATAGATGCTATTCTCATGGCGGGAGATGCCTTTGATACGGTTAACCCTCCAGCAGCGGCAGAGCAGCTTTTTTACGAAAGTATGTCTAGGTTGAGCAACAATGGAAAACGTCCGATTATTGTTATTGCAGGTAATCATGACAACCCAGATCGGCTGTCGGCGGCTTCTCCATTAGCTGTTCATCAAAATATTACGCTTCTTGGTTTGCCTACTACCGATGTAGAAAGCATTCACATTCCTACATCAGATGAAGTGTTAAAGGTTGCGGCTCTTCCTTACCCATCTGAATCAAGGTTAAAGGAACTGTTAGCAGAAGAAAATGATGAGCTGGCTCTTCGAAACTCATATGATGCCAGAGTAAAAGGTATTTTTGATAAAATGAGTGAGCAGTTCACAACAGATACCGTTAATATTGCCATGAGTCATATTTACGTAGCAGGGGGAAGTTCAACGGACTCAGAACGTCCAATTGAAGTAGGAGGAGCTTATACGGTGGCGGCGACTAGTTTACCTGCTAATGCTCAATATGTAGCTCTAGGACATTTGCATCGCCCGCAAATGATCAATCGCGCCAGCACCCTTGCAAGATATTCTGGGTCACCTCTTGCCTATAGCTTTTCAGAGTCAGGCTATGCAAAGTCTGTTACCATTTTAGACGCTCAGCCAGGAAAAGAGGTCGAAATGACCGAAATTCCATTATCCAGCGGAAAGCCTTTGACACGTTGGAAAGCAAAAAACGGACTGCTAGAAGTATATACGTGGCTTGATGAACAGAAAGATGCGCAGGCATGGGTTGATTTAGAAGTTCACGTAGAAGATGCACTTTCATTAGAAGAAATCCATCGTCTTCGCAAGCTTCATCCAGGCTTTATTCATATCCGTCCAGTATTCAAAGCAGAAGAACTAGCACTTGAAACACGTTCACAGCGAGAAGTGCCGATCGAAGAACTGTTTACAAAGTTCTACAGCAGGCAAACCGGCGGAGGGGCACCTGATGATGAATTAGTCAAACTGTTTTTAACCTTGATTAACGATGAAGAAGTATCGGGAAAGGAGGATGAAAAATGAAACCTATTAACTTGACCGTTTCGGGGCTTCACAGTTTTAGAGAAAAACAAACTGTCGACTTTGAAGCGCTGTGTTCAGGCGGTGTTTTCGGAATATTTGGTCCTACAGGAAGCGGGAAATCCTCCATTTTGGATGCCATTACACTAGCTTTATACGGAAAAGTAGAGCGTGCAGCAAATAATACACAAGGAATTTTAAATCACGGGGAAAATGAACTGAAAGTATCGTTTACGTTCGAGCTGGAAAACGCTAGTCATAAAAAACGCTATACTGTTGAACGAAGCTTCAAACGAACGGATGAACTGCGTGTGAAATCAGCTTCAAGTCGATTGATTGAAATCGAAGATGAAACGTACGTATTAGCAGATAAAACGAATGATGTAAATCAGCAGGTACAGGAACTTCTCGGTTTAACTATTGATGATTTTACAAGAGCTGTTGTATTACCACAGGGAAAGTTTGCAGAGTTTTTATCATTAAAAGGGACGGAGCGCCGTCAAATGCTGCAGCGTCTTTTTAATCTCGAGCAGTACGGAGATCAGCTTAGTAAGAAAATACGCTATCAAGTTCAGCAGCTAAAAACAGACCTAGATAAGATTACGGCAGAACAAACGGGATTAGGTGAAGCTTCAACAGAGAAAGTAGCGGAAGCCCAGCAACTTGTAAGTGATAGCATTGTACTTTTGGAAAAACGAGAAAAAGAAGCGTCTGATTTGCAGGAAAGATACGATCAGCAGGCGTCTCTTTGGAAAGCGCAGCAGGAAAAAACAATGCTAGAAGAAAAACTAGTGCATGCTTCTAAGCAGGAAGAGGAGATTAAACAAAAGCAAGATGTGCTGACGAAAGCTCAGCAGGCAGAACGTCTTTTTCCCTATTTAGAAACATTTGAACAAGCTGAAAAACAGCAGAAGCTTTATGAAGATAAAGTAGAAAAATTAAAAGCACAAATTGTTCAAAAAAGTGAGGAATATAAGCGCTCAAATAACTTATATGAGCAGGCTCGCTTACAAAAAAATGAACAACAGCCCAAATTGGTTGTTCAAAAAGAACAGCTTCAACAAGCTTCTGATCTTCAAAAACAAATTAAAGAAGGTCAGCAAGAAATAAAAGAAGCGGAAGTTTCTCTTCAGCAAAAGCAGCAGGCAATTCAAACGAAAAATGATGAATTAATGGAAGCGGATCAGCGGTATCAGCAAGGTTTGACTCTTCAAAAAGAGTTAAAGGAAACATTAACAAAAGTGGAGATTCAACCTGATTATCGGCAGGCTGTTCAGCAAGCATTTTACCGTTATCAAGTATGGAATAACGATAAAAAAAACCTAGATGAAGGTCAAAAAACGTATAAAGAAAAAGCCGAACAGCTTAAGCATTTGTACACACAAAAACAAACACACAAAGAGAGAGATCAGCAAACAATAGAACAAAGTAAAGGGTTATTTTCAGATATTCAAGGCTTGTATCACACTGTATGTGAGCGGGAAAAAGAGTTTCAGCAGCTTTTTCAACAAGCAGATCGTTTAATGAGCCATCTAAAAAGACGCAAAGAAAAAGAATGGTCACGCCGTCTGGCTCATCAATTAGCCGAGCAGCTGACCCAAGGAGAGCCTTGTCCGGTTTGTGGCTCTGAGCATCACCCTAACCCCGTGTTACATCAACAAGAAGGTGACGTCACAACTGAATCAGCGGATCAGTTCGAAGATCAAGTCAATCAGTTGCGTGAACAGCGATTTAGCTATTCGTCGCTCAAAATGCAGCTTGAACAGCTAGCTAAACCTCTTGTTGAAAAAATACCTGAGTTAGCTGAGTTTATGAATGAAGCTGGCGAAGTTCCTGCTTTAGGAGAAATGGATACAGATGCCTTTGGGCATTATGCTAAGAAAATAGAAGTTGAAATCAAATCTCTTGAGCAGGATTATTTGCAGGTAAGTGAAAAACAGCAAGCAATTCTTGGGCAGATACAAAAGGTCCAGCAAAGTCTTGAAAAGATTGAATTAGAGCTTGCTCATTATCAAAAAGAACAAGCTGAATTAGAAGGAAAGATAAATCAGCAAAAACAGGCGCTACAAGCAGGAAAAGAAGCTTTGCAACAAGACTATCCTTCCTTTGTATTTGAAGAGATGGAAAAAATTAATGAAAAGCTGACTGAAAGAGAAAAAGAAGAGCAGACAATAAAGGCTCGAATTGAAAAAAGTAGCGTATTTTTTGAAAATCAGCAAAAGAAAATCGAACGTCTAAAAGAAGAGAAATATGCGGGCGAAAAAGAATTTACAGAATTAAAAGCAATGCTGTCTCATAAACAATCTCTTGTTCACTCGCAAATTGAACGCTTGCGTACGCTTACAGATCAAGAAGATATTGAACAGGCGCTGCAAAAAACAGTTCTTTTACTTGCGGAGTTAGAGACGAATGAACAGCAGGCATATCAACATTGGCAGACTGTTCAAAAAGCGTATCAAACGCTGCAAATGGATGAAAAAGCGGCGAGCGAGTCCCTAGAAACAGCTCATATCCAGTATAAAAAGGCAGCTGAAAAATGGGAAGAAGCGGTAGGGAATTCTTTATTCAGCGAAGGAAAAGAAGTTCAGCAAGCTTTGTTATCACATGATGAGATGAAATTGTTGGATGAAACTGTTCAGGCTTATTGGGACAATATAAAACAGATGAAGTCATCAATTGAACAGTTAAATATTCAGCTGAATCACCAGTCCATAGAAGAGCACCAATTTGAAGAAACTCAGCAGCTGCTTCATGATATAAAAGCGGCTGTGAAAGAAGCGGTTCAGCTCAAGGGAGCAGCTGAGCAAACGTTAAAAAGCGTCAAAGAACGGCATGAGCGATTTTTAGTGCTTGAACAGGACCGTGAAGAAAAACAAGCGTTATTTGAACAGTATCAAAAGCTTCAAACAGTATTTAAAGGAAATGCTTTCGTGGAATATATTGCTGAAGAACAGCTGATGTCCGTTAGCCGAGATGCTTCAGAGCGTCTGGGTATATTAACACGTCAGCGCTATGCGATTGAAGTTGATTCCCAAGGCGGCTTTATTATGAGAGATGATGCAAATGGAGGAGTAAAACGTCCGGTTTCAACTTTATCTGGTGGAGAGACGTTTTTAACTTCCCTGGCTTTGGCCCTTTCATTATCTGCACAAATTCAGCTAAGAGGAGAGTATCCGCTGCAGTTTTTCTTTTTAGATGAAGGATTTGGAACGCTTGATGGAGAGCTTCTTGATACCGTGGTAACAGCGCTTGAAAAACTTCAGTCCAATAATTTATCAATTGGAGTCATCAGTCACGTGCAAGAACTTCGTGCTCGCCTGCCAAAACGTTTGATTGTTGAGCCGTCCGAGCCTTCTGGCAAAGGAACTAGTGTAAGAGTAGAAACTTTATAGGGAAGGAAATCTATATGAAGAAAAAAGACAGGCGGATAGGAACATGCGAATTATGCGGAAGGCAGGATGTCTTGACGACCGTACATCATTTAACGCCAAAGGAAATGGGCGGAGCATTTGAACCAACAGCAAACTTATGTATTCCGTGTCATAAACAAATTCATGCGTTATACACAAATGATGAATTAGCCATTCGTCTTAATACGATTTCTTTATTACAAGCTGATTCTAAAATTAGCTCTTTTATTAAATGGATTCGTAAACAGCCTTCTTCTAAATTACCTAAAACCAAGAAATCAAACAGCCGAAAATCCAAGTGAATAAAAAACCCCTTATCCGCTTTAATAGCAAAGATAAGGGGTTTTTTTAAGCATTTGCTGCTATATTTTGATCGAATAAATCTGGATCTAACGTATTTGTTCCTGAAATGCCGTTATTAGTATTAACAAAGTTACCTGTATTTAAAGAACCAGAGCCTGACGCTGTTTTAGCGGCACTTTTTGGAGAAACATAAAACGTATCTCCAAACGTTACGACACCGCCTCCGACGCTCATGATACTAACGGGTCCAATTATTGCTGGCATGAGATTCACACCCTTTTTTCATGATATTAATTTAGTATATGAGCAGCTTTTTAAAAGGTTCACTCACTGCTGCTAGCTTGTGAAGAAGCACTACTTGATGTTCCTGTTTCAGCTTCCTTTGAAGGTTCATCGTTGATCAGTTCCCGAATATGCTTAATGCGGGCTTCTGCATAAACATTGCACGTTGATCCAATATGAATAACTGATGAGAATGAGCACCCTTTTATATCAATTCTGTTAACGCGGATCAAAGGTATTTCATTCCATGTTTGAACGGGAATAGGTTCATAATCGCCATGAGGAATAGGCTCATTAAAGATAGCGTAATCATCAAAGTTTCCTTCTCGACCGTAGAAAAACGGATACTGTCTCCGATCGGCTAAAGCTTTATTAAGTAGATGAATTTCTGTTGAATCTCCAATTTGGCAAAAGGAGCTCGCCGACAAGGAATTAATTTCTATATAATTAACAGAAGATGTGCGTGAAAGCATACGTAAGCTCCTTTATGATAACGATAGTGGCACATAAGGTCCGATAATCAACGATTCAGCCGGCGTATCAAATGTTGAGGATAGAGAGATGTAATTGGCATCACCAATTAAAAAAAGAGAAGAAGAAGATACGCCTGTAATACTAACGTCTCCAACAAGCAATTCGCGGTTTACAACGTTAAAGTTCATGAAGGAGGTCCACCTTTCTTTAAAGATTCAGGTAAATACGTTAAAAATGCGTCAATTCCTTTTTTCATATCTTCATAAAGTTTACCGATAATTTGAGGTTTGATTTGTTCAAAATTTCTTTCCATTTCTTCCGGCTGAACTTGCTGTATATAAAAAGTAATCCGCTGCTGCAGCTGCTTTTTAATATCTTCTAAAATAAACTCGTAGTACGATTCATCAATCATCATCGAGCGCTCATCAAGCACATGTTGAACCATAGAAAATCCATATTGATTAAGTTCAGCTAAAATCGTTTCGTGGATATCAGAGACCCACTGTTTTTCTAGCTGGCGGTTCAACGGTTTTAAGCTAGGATTTTGCGGTCCAGGACCTCCGGGTTGTCCCGGCTGCTCACCTTGAGGCGGTTGCCCCTGTGGCTGAGCTCCTTGCGAAAACGTTACTTCTGGTTTCTCATTGATAATGATATCTTCTAAATTATCAGGTGTAAGAGGGTTTAATCCAATATTTAATGTTCCATCTAATGAATCGATTTTTAACTGTTCAAATTTATATTCAATTTTATCAATTTTAATAGGTGGCTGTTCACCTAACTCTTTTATTTTTTTCTGAAGTTCTTGTACGTTTTTTTCAAGCTGAGCAATGCGTCCTTCTTGCTGCTGAATATACGAAGACATTTGCTGAACATACTGATGTACCTGCTGAATATAGTCCATGTTATCCACCTTCAATCACCTCAATTCCCTTATCTTCTGATAAAGAAAATAGTTATATATATACATATGGCGATGAAGGTTGTAACATGTCAGTCGTTGTCTCGAACTGGAGGAGTTAACGACTGTGAGAAAGGAGCTGGGGCAGTGCCCGCACCGGTTCCGGGAGTAAAGGTAGAAGGAGAAACAGATCCAAGAATGCCTTTTTTTGTTTCAGTAGGTGCAGCGCCTGTAAACCCTCCTGTATTAAAGAGATTTGAGTTCGGTTTAATAACACCTACGCTTCAAATTTGAAGTACTGAAGAGTTACTTACGGCACTGATTTTCATACTTTGAATACAGATACTTTGATTCAMGTAAAAGTTCATAAGCATCCTCCTGTATGAGCTTCATTTCTATTATAGATTTCCAGCAACATTTTGGTCATTTACATCATTGTCTGACGTATTGGTTGAGCTCTGCTGATTCACAACATATAATCCGTCACCTGTATTAAACGAACCTGCGCCAGCAAATGTTTTAGCAGTGGAAATAGGGGCTATTGTATAAACATCTCCAATATGAAAGACGCTGGCTGAACCAACACTGTTAAGATTAACAACACCAACAATGGCAGGCATAGGCAAACACCCTTTTAATTTAGTCTAGTAACAGCATATGAAGCCTAGACAAAAAGGTGATTAATGCTTTTTCTTTATCTATATGCAGGGAGGAAGCAAAACATTAAAGAGAGGAATGGAAATAGTAAACATTGAAGAAAAACTTTTGCGTTCGATATAATGTGAAAACAATAATGAAATAATGTAAGGTGTGAAAGAATGAAACGTTTCAAAATGAACGCAGCTGATAAAGAACAGCGCATTGAGGCAGCAGATGTATTAAAAGGAATCGCGCTTATTGGTATTTTGCTCATAAACATGCCGAATTTTTATTCACCTGCTTCCTATTACGACCATAATTTGTTGGACGGTTCAAGAATGAACTATGTTGCTAATGGATTAGTTGATGTAGTTGTAGGGCAGACATGCTACGCGCTGCTCGCTATTTTGTTTGGATTTGGTTTTATG
Organism: Priestia sp. P5_B4; assembly: GCF_056400385.1. Taxonomy (NCBI): domain Bacteria; kingdom Bacillati; phylum Bacillota; class Bacilli; order Caryophanales; family Bacillaceae; genus Priestia; species Priestia sp. P5_B4. The sequence goes on along the minus strand of NZ_JBFULJ010000032.1, from coordinate 8,598 downwards.
AAAATGTTCCAGCGTACATACGAAAGGCAAGTAAGCTTTACTCCTTTTTATGTACGAAGAATCACGGTTTTGCTTCTCGTTGGGGCTATTCATGCTTTATTTATTTGGCACGGTGATATGATTGTGATGTACAGCTTCTTTGCTTTGATCATGCTATTTTTTCAAGAAGCAAAGAAAGAAGTGATATTAGCGTGGGGAACCGGAATATTTAGCATTTATGCTGTGATTATGATTGTTATTTTAACAGTAGCGGCTTTTGTTAACGAAGGAGAGACAGCAGCGGGAATTCACCAGCCTATTATTGACCAAGCGCTTCAAGCATATGGATACGGAAGTTTTGCGTCAATCTTTCATCAGCGCTTGCTTGATTGGTACTACGCGTATAATTTAAATACGGTTCCTTTTCTGTTTTTATCGCTATTTCCACTGTTTTTATTAGGCGGTTTTATGGCAAAAAGCGAGTGGTTCGAAGAAATAGAAGAATATATAGTGGAGACAAAGTGGCTTTGTCTTATTTCATTCATCGTGTATGCAGCATCATCTGTATTGCCCTATGTTTTAGATCACAATGTAGCGACATCGTATATTCACGATACAATTGGAGGAACGGCAGGAGCAATTTTTATTGTAACGTTGGTCACATTAGCTATGCGAAGTGTATCTATTCAAAAAGTCATGCAGCCATTTGCCTTTTTGGGGAGAATGATTTTAACTAATTATATTGTCCAGTCCATTGTATGCACATTTCTTTTTTACTCATATGGGTTAGGATACTACGGACATATTTCAATTGTAGAAGGTTTGGCTATTGCGGGGATTATCATTTTTATTCAACTGCTGGGAAGCAGGATATGGATGAGCCTATTTTCAGATGGACCCCTTGAAAAACTCATTCGGTATGCTACTTATGGACGCAGTCGCTAAAAATCCTTTTTCTTCCTTATATTATTGGTGAAGGAAAGGTTTTCATGATATGATATTTTCAGAAAGGACGTGAGATGAATGGCTCCACTACATATTCATGTAACGCTTTGGACATTATTAATTATCTCGTTTGTGGTTTCGTTGATTTTACATCGAGCAGGTAAAGCTAAAGGTCAAAAAATCCTACATATGGTGGCGAGACTCCTATACTTATTAGTATTAGTATCAGGTCTGCATATGTTAGCAGCTTGGTACCATTTTCAAGGCGCAGCGCTCATTAAAGGAATTGCCGGAGTGTTAGTGCTTGTGGGAATGGAAATGGTACTTGTTCGTACTGAAAAAAGAAAGCGTACAGGCGTTGCTTGGGCAGTTCTTGTAATTGCGCTTATCTTAGTATTCTATTACGGATATGTCGTACTAGGATAAGAAAAAAGCTATCTTGGATAAGATAGCTTTTTTCTTTTGCTTTAATCTAAAAAAAGATTCATTGAACGTTCTCCATCATTAACGGTATATTCAAATCGATCTAGGTGATGCGTGCCTCGTTCGAATAAATGCTGAATGGCACAAATTTTCTCCTCATTGTCATAAATGATAAAATTAGCACCTTTTGTATCACCGTCTGTCGGTAAAAAACATAATGTGTTGTGACAGTAAATACAATCATAAAGAGAGAATTTTAATGAATTTAAGTGCTGAGTGAATGATAAAAAGGTCTCTTTCGGTAGCGATTGAAGAAGCTGTTCGTATGCATAAGGTAGCTTTTTAGTCAGTCTTAGCTTATCCCCATTTCGCAATAAATACGTTCCATCGTGAAGCTTTATTTGACGGTCATCAACCATAATGGCTTTTTCCCAGCGTGTATCAATAAGAAGTTCTAAGGTATCATCCATTACTTCATGGAGCATGGAAGCTTCGTCACTTTCATCTTCAAAGAAAATCCACTGTGAATCAACACATTCAACCGTACCAATCACGAAGGAACGCGGCTGATTGTTCAGAGCTTGTTGTTTAGAATAATGATTCATAATCAAACCTCCGTGTGAAATTTATCCATATTTTTTTATTGCCTAAAAAAGCTCTCTTTATAACTCGAAAGTGAAAATAAAATATAAGGACAATTCAACTGTAACTATTGCGTGCATACAATGGCATTATTTCATTCATAAACAAGAGCGTGAAAGAAAGGATGATAAACGATGTGTGGTATAACGGGTTGGGTCGACTTAAAGCGATCGCTTTTAAATGAAACAGCAACAATAACAAAAATGGCTGACACTTTATCGAAAAGAGGTCCTGATGACACCAACGTATGGACACAGCAGCATGTTGCTTTTGGGCACAAACGCTTAGTTGTAGTAGATCCTCAAGGCGGAAGACAGCCCATGACAAGAGAAAAAAATGAACAGCTCTATACGCTTTGCTATAATGGAGAGCTTTACAACACGGAAGATATTCGGAAAGAATTACTAAAAAGAGGTTATCAATTTCAGGGACATTCAGATACGGAAGTACTTCTAACATCTTATATAGAATGGAAAGAATCATGCGTAGATCATTTTAACGGTATCTTTGCTTTTTCAATCTGGGATGAAGCCAATGAAAAGTTATTTATAGCACGCGACAGAATGGGAGTGAAGCCCTTATTCTATCGATCTTATGAAGGTGGAATTCAATTTGCATCGGAATTAAAAGCGATATTAGCTCATCCTGAGGTGAAAGCGGAAGTAGGATTAGATGGATTAGCAGAAGTGTTTGGCTTAGGACCTTCTCGTTCTCCCGGCCACGGCGTATTTAAAGAAATAAATGAATTGCGCCCGGCTCACGCGCTCACGCTTACTCGTAACGGGTTGAAAATTTGGCGATACTGGAACGTGAAAAGTGAGCAGCATACAGATGATTTAGGTGAAACTACAGAAAAAGTTAAATTTTTAGTGCAAGACGCGATTGTAAGACAGCTAGTGTCGGATGTCCCGGTTTGTACATTTTTATCAGGTGGAGTAGATTCAAGCGCCATTACAGCAATTGCTGCAAATGCGTTCAAAGAAAGCGGCAAGGGCTCTCTTCATACGTATTCTATCGATTATGAAGACAATGATAAATTTTTTAAAGCAAATGAGTTTCAGCCAAATTCTGATGGAACTTATATCAAGCTCATGTCGGATACGTTTCAAACAAATCATCACCGCTGCATTATTTCAACGGAGGACCTTGTGCAGCATTTAACAGAGGCTGTAGAGGTGAGAGACCTTCCTGGAATGGCTGATGTAGATTCATCGCTGCTTTGGTTTTGCCGTGAAATCAAACAAGATTTTGTCGTGAGCTTATCAGGAGAATGTGCGGATGAAATTTTTGGAGGATATCCGTGGTTTCACCGAAAACATGATTTGTCTTCGGATACCTTCCCGTGGATGCGTTCATTAGATGCTCGAATTGATTTGCTGCAAAGTTCATGGAGAAAGAAATTACAGTTAGAAGATTATGTGCGTGCAAGATATGAAGAAACATTAAAGGAAGTGCCTGAATTAGAGGGTGAATCGTTAGAAGATGCGCAGCGGAGAAAGCTGTTTTATTTAAATCAGATTTGGTTTATGACAACTTTATTAGATCGTAAAGATCGTATGAGCATGGGCGCGAGCTTAGAAGTACGGGTACCTTTTGCAGATCATCGCCTTGTGGAATATGCATGGAATATTCCGTGGGAGATGAAAATGACGGGCAATAAAGAGAAGGGGATTTTACGAAAAGCGCTTGAAGGAATTTTGCCTCATGACGTTCTTTATCGCAAGAAAAGCCCTTATCCTAAAACGCATAACCCAGCTTATACAAAAGCTGTAACTGTATGGCTTCAATCTCTTTTACAAGATAAACAGTCACCTCTTCATGAATTTTTTGATAAGCAACAGTTAAAGCATATTATTGATACAGGCGGAGAAGGATTTAAAGCACCGTGGTTTGGTCAATTAATGACAGGACCTCAGCTGCTAGCTCATCTAGCTCAAATTCACGTCTGGTTTACTCACAATAATATTCAAATTGTGGAATGACAGGACCCTCTCAGTACAGAGGGTTTTTTTTATGAAATAAAGTCATCTGTTTCTCTTTTTTGTACGTTTAACTAGAGAAGAAGACCGCAGTCTATTTTTGTATAACTTTACATAGATATAAAATAAAAGCTTGAAAGCACCGAATAAAGGGAAAGTGTACTGAAACCCTGGAAAAATGGTACAAACGTCATATTTTAATGGTTTAGTTATTGGTAATTTTATGATTCGAATAAAGACAAGCAGTTTATCGTTGTGTTTAATAATAAAGCTTTGTATAATGTTTGTATAACTATTGTATAGGATTAGGAGTGTATGTATGCAAAAAAACGTAATCGTGATTGGAGCAGGTCCAGGAGGACTAGCGGCAGCGATGCTGTTAGCAAGTCATGGCTATAAAGTAGATGTATATGAAAAGCAAGGATACGTGGGCGGGCGAAATTCAGCGATTAAAATGTCGGGTTATACGTTTGATATGGGTCCTACATTTTTGAGCATGCCACAGATTTTCGAAGAATTATTTCAAGCTGCTAATCGCAATGCGCATGATTATATGGACTTAAAACGTCTAAATCTCATGTATGAGCTTATTTTCGATGATGCGCAGATTCAGATGACGGATAACCATAAAAAGATGAAAGAAGAAATCGAACGTTTATACCCAGGAAACGGAGAAGGCTATGAGCGCTTTATGAAAGACACCGAAGCAAAGATGGCGGCTTTGCTGCCTTTATTGCAGGGCGAGATGGATCGTTTTCATCACTATTTAAAGCCTGAAGCAATTCGAGCACTGCCGCACTTATCCTTAGGTAAAACGCTCTATGATGTACTTGGCAAGTATTTCACTGATGAGAAATTGAAATTAGCTTTTACTTTTCAATCGAAGTACTTGGGAATGTCCCCTTGGGAATGTCCAGGAGCCTTTTCTATTTTATCGTTTATGGAACATGCTTACGGTATCTTCCATCCAATAGGAGGAGTAAACCAACTATCTCAAGCAATGGCAAAAGTAGTGGAAGAACATCAAGGGCACATCCACTTAAACCAAGGTGTCCAAAAACTATGGGTTGAAAATAAGAGAGTAAAAGGAATTATTCTAGAAAATGGAGAGCGAATAGGGGCAGACGATGTCATTATCAATGGAGATTTTGCTCATGCGATGACGAATTTAATAGATGAAGGTACCCTTAAAAAATATGCAGTTAAAAAACTTGAAAAGAAAAAATACTCTTGTTCTACTTTCATGATTTATCTAGGCATAGACAAACAGTACAAAGATCTGCCTCATCACACGATTGTGTTCGCTGAAGATTATAAAAAAAATGTAGAAGAGATCACAAAAACGCTAGCTCTTTCAGAAGACCCTTCTATCTACATTCAAAACCCTGTGGTAACGGACCCAACTTTAGCACCAGAAGGAAAGTCTGCTCTTTATATTTTAGCGCCGGTTCCAAATAATTTCAGYGGCGTAAACTGGGATGAAAAACAAAAAGATTTCCGGGATGCAGTATTAAGAATTGTAGAAAAGAAAACGGGCTTCAAAGATTTAGAGAGTCATATTGAAGTTGAAAAAATCATTTCACCAAAGCAGTGGGAAGAAGACGTGCTGGTCTATAAAGGAGCGACATTTAATCTTGGACATCAGCTCACTCAAATGATGGTGCTGCGTCCGCATAATAAATTTGAAGAATTAGAAAACTGCTGGCTAGTTGGAGGAGGAACTCATCCAGGAAGCGGTCTACCAACTATTCTGGAATCATCTCGCATTACGACAAAGCTCATCTTAAAAAGAGACGGAGAATTACTGAATGAGCCGTTTAAAACCATGAAGGAAATGGAGAGTGCATTATGAGAACAGCAATTGTTGGAGGCGGCATAGGCGGTTTGATTACCGCTTTGTTATTAAGCAAACGAGGATTTTCTGTTGATATTTTCGAAAAAGAAAACAAGCTGGGCGGCCGGTTGGCGTTTGTAGAAAAAGATGGTTATAAAATTGATGAAGGTCCCACGATTGTCTTACTGCCTTTAATGCTTGAACGTATTTTAGATGAAGCAGGCATTTCTGCTTCTCAATATGAACTAATACGCTGTGATCCACTTTATGATATTCATTTTCCAGACGGTACGACCTATACAAAAAAAGCGACTGAAAAAGATCAGTTAGAGGAAATTAGCCGTTTGTTTCCAGGCGAAGAGCAAAACTACCGGCGTTTTATGACTGAATTAAAAAAGCGATTTGAATTAGGAAGTAAGGCATTTTTGGAAAAAACATTTGTAAATAAACGAGATTTTTGGACATGGCAAAACATCAAGGCATTAAAAAAAATGAATGCAAATAAATCAATGAGAAAATTTGTTTCAACGTATTTCCATGATGAACGTCTAGTAGATGCCTATTCCCTGCAATCTCTCTATATTGGAGGAAATCCTTATTCAGCCCCAGCTATTTATTCCCTTGTTCCTTACAGTGAGCATGCTCATGGCATCTATTACGTAAAAGGCGGATACGCAAGTCTTGTGCCACTTCTTGAAAAGGCGCTGATAGAGCAAGGTGTAAACATTCATTTGAATAAGGCGGTTCAAGAGCTTTCTATATCAGGAGACAAAACGGAAGGGGTTATTGTTGACGAAAAACTTTATCCATTTGATCAAGTTGTTTTAAATGGCGACTTTCCTAATATGGCGAAAATTGCTCGAAAAAAAGAAAAGAAGTATGTGCCTTCGTCCAGCTGTCTGCTGCTTTATCTTGGTTTGAAGAGAAAATATGATCATCACAATGTGCATCAATACTTTATGGGCAATGATTTAGCTAAACATATGGAAGCAGTGTTTAAGCATAAAACGATTCCTGAAGATCCCGCTATTTATACATTTAATCCCTCTGTTATTGATCCATCGTTAGCCCCTGAAGGGAAAAGTGTGCTATATGCACTTATACCGGTTCCATCAGGCGGCCACATTGATTGGAGCAATCAGCAAGATTTTGTTGATGGAATCATTCGAACTTTAGAAGAAAAAGGGTTTGAAGAGCTTCGTAAAGAAATAGAATGGGTAAAAGTACGCACGCCAAATGATGCTCAAGCATTTGGACTTTACGAAGGAGGAAGCTTTGGTATTGCTCCTGAGCTGTTTCAATCAGGCGTATTCAGACCCCAGTACCAGCCGTACGAATATAAAAATGTTTTTGCAGTCGGAGCATCTATTCATCCAGGCGGAGGCGTGCCAATTGTTATGCAAGGAGCAAAAATGTTAGCTGATCATCTTATTGAACAATCATCTGTTCAAACGGTTGCAAAGCTTTCTTAAGATCTTGTAAGCCATAAGGAAATGATGGTTTATCCTTTAATAGAGAAAGGGGTCCTATATGATGAACATTTCGTTAGACAAAGCGTACAATCAGTGTGAAGAAATTATTAAAGAAAACTCAAAAACGTTTTACAAAGCTTTTTCCATGCTGCCGTCAAAACAAAGAAAGGCAGTATGGGCAGTATATGCATTTTGCCGTCAAGTCGATGATATTGTAGATGAAGGATGCAACCCTGAAATAGAGTTGCAGCAATTCGAATCAGAATTTGCCCGATTTAAAAATGGAGAACTATTAAACGAAAGCGCCATGTGGGTAGCTCTGCGCAATGTATTTGAACAATATGAGATGAATGTTCAAGCGTTTGATGATATGATTACCGGCCAGAGAATGGATTTAGTAAAAAAAGAATACGATACGCTTGATGAAGTGAAAACATACTCTTATCATGTAGCGAGTACGGTAGGGTTAATACTTTTACCGATTTTAGCTCCAACTACTCATAAAGAATTAGAAGAAGAAGCAGTTGCATTAGGCATTGCGATGCAGCTGACCAACATTTTAAGAGACGTTGGGGAAGACTTAGAGCGAGGGCGCATTTATTTACCGAAAGACCTTATGAATTCTTACGGATATACGCGCATGCTATTAGAGAACCGGTGGGTCACTTCTGAATTTATAGAGATGTGGGAGCACCTGGCCAAAGAAGCGGAGATGTATTATATAAAAGGACTTCAGTCGATTCAAAAATATCCGGTCGCTTCTCGTTTGCCTCTCACAGGAGCGGCGCATTTATACCAAGCGATTCTTGATAAAATTCGAAAAGAAAATTATGACGTATTTACAGAAAAGCACTTTGTCACAAGTCAAGTGAAAAAGAAAATTATGACATCTATTTCTACGGGGTAACGCAAAGGAATTATTTTTCCTTTGCGTTACTTTTTTTTGAAAAGATATGAAAGCGTTAACTATTATGTAAATAAGAAAAAAGTCTCAGCCAAGAAGAAATTGCTGGTTTAGATTTTGCTGAACACGGTTCATCCGCATACGAATTTCGTGAAAGTTTCGTAGCGACAGCAGATGGTAACCTTCATCCTGAATTTGGTGTTGGATTGATTGATCGATTAAATAAAGTTGGTAAAGTATCGGATAAACCTCATATCTCGAACGTAAATGAGACGGTATAGCAGCATATAGATGGAAAAAAGTGATTAAAAGTAAAAACTTTTAATCACTTTTTTTGTTTTTATCAACTTATTTAACAATAATGTAAGCGTTAACGTTATAATGGAAACAAAAGTGAGTTTGAAACAGTTCGTCTATAGG
>NZ_JBFULJ010000031.1:0-23368 GCF_056400385.1 Priestia sp. P5_B4 | reverse complement strand
AACATGATATAATGGTACGGTATTTTATTTATTGGAAAGTGCAGGATGTTTTATAAGAACAAAGCTCTATTCTATTGCGGTTAGCGGCTAATAAAAAGAGTTGTTCACATCATTACAAGCTGCAGGTGAAAGGTGTAGGAATGCAGAAACAATCAAAGCTCTATTCTATTTTTAACGGCGCCATTATTTTAACGCTCGCAGGTTTATTTACGAAAATCTTAAGTGCCACTTATCGTATTCCATATCACCATATTGCGGGAGATATAGGGTTTTATATCTATCAGCAAGTTTATCCGCTATATGGAATTGCGCTACAGCTAGGTACATATGGTTTCCCTGTAATTATTTCAAAGTTAGTAGCTGATTATGGGGCAACAAATCGGAGAAAGGAAATACGGGGAATACTTCAAGTTTCATTTGCTTTTTTGTTTGTAGTAGGTTGCACGATATTTGCACTCGAATATATCTTTGCAGAAACAATCGCCGAGTGGATGGGAGATCGGGAGTTAACGATTCTCATTCAAATTATTTCATTTTCCTTTTTACTTATTCCGTTTATTGCTGTTATTCGTGGTTATTATCAAGGATTATATAATATGTTTCCTACAGCGCTGTCTCAAATCGCAGAACAAGTTGTGCGAGTAGGGACTATTTTGTATCTATCTATTTTCTTTGTGCACCATGGGTATGGTCCTTATACTACGGGGGCGGGAGCAATTTTTGGCTCCATAACAGGCGGTCTAACATCTCTTATTGTTTTGTTTTTATTTGTTTTTAGAACAAAGACAAATTCTAAGGGAATGTTTCAACGCATAAAGAAAGCAGACGTCAAAAAAATAGTAAAAGTCCTGGTTATTCAAGGTTTATTAATTTGTATTAGCGGTATGGGTCTGCTGTTTATCCAGCTTATTGACTCCTTTACTTTATATTCTAGTCTAACGGCGCAAGGCATGGCTGAAGAAGCAGCACAAATTTTAAAAGGTATTTACGACCGCGGTCTTCCGTTGATTCAATTAGGTACAGTAGTAGGTACAGCTTTTTCGCTTTCGCTTGTACCTGTTATTTCTTCAGCCATTGCGAAAAAGAACTTGTCATTTGTGGTTGAAAAAGTTCAGCTGTCTCTCCGTCTATCGCTTGTAGTCGGAGTTGGAGCAGCTTTTGGCTTGATTGCGCTGATGAAACCCATTAATATGCTTTTATACGGTGACTCCCATGGAACGGACGTTTTACAAATTTTGAGCTTGTTAGTTATATTTACAACAGTAGCAGCAACTGCTGGAGCTGTGCTGCAGGGGATGGGAGCTGTTTTCGCACCTGTAATAGCCGTCATCGCTGGCATGGCAGTCAAACTAATATTGAATCTTTGGCTAATACCAGATTTTCAAACCATAGGAGCAGCCATTGCTTCCTCAGTTGGATTCGCTATCGTTGCAGCAATCAATCTATTTTGTCTGTATAAAAAGTTAGCTGCACCTCTTGTTCCGAAAAAGGCGAGTGGAGGTATTTTTATAACGGGCATAGCAATGGTCGTTCTTTTGCAAAGCTATTTATTTTGTTTACATCACTTTGTATGGTCTAATGGTTTAGATACAAGCAAACAAGTGGTTGAAACAGGAGCTGGTGTTTTAATAGGCGGTTTGTTTTATTTGTTTATCGTTATGAAACAACACATTTTTACCGAAGAGGAATTACGTTTACTTCCAATGGGAAGTGTTTTAGCTAAATACGTATTAAAAAATAAATAAGAAGGTGAAGCAATGACAGGTAAAGTAACAGTTATTGGTTTAGGAGCAGGCGATTTAGAACAGCTACCTGTAGGCATTTATCGCTTGCTACAGCAGGAAAAGCATATTTATATGCGCACAAAAGAACATCCTGTAATCAAAGAATTAGAAAGTGAAGGCTTGACGTATGTATCCTATGATGACGTATACGAATCGTATGATGCATTTGAAGAGGTATATGAACATATATCAAATGATTTAATCGATAAAGCTTCAATAGAAGAAGTGGTGTATGCCGTTCCTGGGCACCCTTTAGTGGCAGAACGTACGGTTCAATTACTTTTACAAAAAGGAAAAGAACGAGGCATTCCTGTTGAAATTAAAGGAGGACAAAGCTTCTTAGACCCAATTTTTGGTGCGCTAAAGATCGATCCTATCGAAGGGTTTCAGCTGCTAGACGGAACAGATTTAAAGCGAAGCGAAATAGAGTTAACCGGTCATGTTCTAATTGCTCAAGTGTACGATCAGTTCGTTGCTTCAGAGGTAAAGCTAACGCTGATGGAACACGTTCCTGATGATTACCTCGTTTATATTGTAACAGCAGCGGGAAGCAGTGAAGAAAAAATCCAGCCGGTCAAGCTGTATGAATTGGATAGAGAAATGTCGCTCAATAACTTAACGACTATTTATGTGCCTCCAGTAGCAGACGAAACAATTTTATATCATCAATTTGACTCGTTCAGAAGGATTATTGCCACGCTCAGAGGGCCAAACGGATGTCCTTGGGATCAAAAACAAACGCATGAATCGCTGAAGCGCTATTTGCTAGAAGAGTCATATGAGTTATTAGATGCAATTGACCGTCAAGATGACGATAATATGATTGAAGAGCTCGGTGATGTATTGCTGCAAGTATTGCTTCATGCCCAAATCGGTGAAGATGAAGGAATGTTTTCAATTGATGATGTCATTCGCAGTGTTTCAGAGAAAATGGTAAGACGCCATCCGCATGTATTTGGGGAAGTGAGCGTGAAGGATGCAGATGAGGTCTTAAAAAATTGGGATGAAATCAAAAAAGAAGAAAAAGGAGAGGAACCTTCTTCTCTGTTAGCTTCTGTACCTGGGGCTATGCCTTCTTTAATGAAAGCGCATGGATACCAAAAACAAGCTGCAAAAGTTGGTTTCGATTGGTCAGAGGTTGAACCAATGTGGGGGAAAGTACAGGAAGAACTTGCTGAATTCCAAGAGGAAGTACAGCATGCTGATAAAGAAAAAATGAGCGATGAATTTGGAGATATTTTATTTGCTTTAGTGAATATTGCAAGATTCTATAAAATCGACTCTGAAGCTGCATTAGCTAAAACGAATACAAAATTTTTAAATCGATTTCAATATATTGAAGAAAAAGTGAGAGCTTCTGAAAAACCATTTGAATCTTTTTCGTTAGAAGAGTTAGATGAATTTTGGGAAGAAGCAAAAAAAACAGGTTTGTAAAACAGAAAGGTGAGGGAATTATGAGGTTAGATAAATTTTTAAAAGTATCACGTTTAATTAAGCGCCGTACATTAGCAAAAGAAGTATCAGACAAGGGGCGTATTACCATTAATGGTATCGTTGCAAAAGCAAGCACAAATGTGAAAGTAGGAGATGAATTAGCGATCACATTTGGCACGAAGAAAATTACCGTTAAAATAGAGGCTCTTCAAGAAGCAGCTAAAAAAGAAGAAGCAGCTAATTTGTACTCAATTGTCAAAGAAGAGCGTATTTCATCTGAAGTATAACTGATGAAGGCTTGTTCTAAATCACCTTTCTCATTCATATGTTTTAAACAACAGATAACAAGAGCGAATGCTCTTAATGAATGAGGTGGGGATGAAGATATGAGCCAATTTTACGAAACAAGCAATTCAAACAAAGACCATACTCCAAATCATGATTTAGTGATGAAGGGTCGGCGTCTCTTAGATATCACGGGTGTGAAGCAGGTAGAGAGCTTTGATAATGAGGAATTTTTACTTGAAACAGTGATGGGTTTCTTGTCAGTTAGAGGGCAAAATCTGCAAATGAAAAATTTAGACGTTGATCAAGGAATTGTATCGATAAAAGGAAAAATCTTTGATATAGTTTACTTAGATGAGAACCAATCGGAGAAGGCTAAAGGATTCTTTAGTAAGTTGTTTCGATGAGTTTAAACATTCAGCTCTATACAATGCTTGCGATGGTATCGATGGGAAGCGGTTTAGGCGCTTCTCTCGATACTTATCGTTACTTTGTTAATCGCTCTAAATCACGCCCATGGTTTGTATTTGTGAATGACGTATTGTTTTGGATGGTGCAAGCTCTTCTCATTTTTTATGTGTTGTTTTTAGTGAATGAAGGAGAACTGCGTTTGTATGCGTTTCTTGCTTTGTTTTGCGGCTTTGCCGCGTATCAAAGCTTATTTCAATCACTGTATTTAAAAGTATTAACATTTACTGTCTCGAGCGTATTAAGTTTATATCGAGGTGTTTTAACGCTTAGTAATATTTTTTTGGTCAAGCCTATCCGCTTCTTTATTCATATTTTAGTTGTAGTCGCTTTAGGGATCTACCGAGCTGTTCATAAGTTGCTCGTATTCTGTCTAAAGCTTATTTACGTACCGACCAGGTGGCTTCTTTTCGTATTTTGGAGAATGATGCCTAAACCTGTAAAACGATTTTTACATATGGGTTTTCGGTATATAGAAGGAATTTACAATCGTGCAAAGAATATGATAATGAGAATCGTTGCATGGGTGAACACTTTAAAAAACAAGGGGGACGACTAATTCAATGAGTGCGGTACGAAAAAAAAAGGTCGCGAAGTTAAATACTGATTATAGCCATAAACAAGAGCAAATTAAACAAAATACAGATCGAAAGCGTATCGGTTTAATTAGGCGTTTGACTGTTTTCGGAGTGTTGGCCTTAATCATTGGTGGATTGATGGTATCAGCTTTAATTACGCAAACCTCAGCTATTGAGAACAAAAAAGCTGAGAAGGTGAAATTAGAACAGCAGCTGACAAAATTACAAAGCAAGCAAAAACAGTTAAAAGGTGAAATCGTCAAGTTAAATGACGATGATTATATTAAAAAGATTGCCCGCAGAGATTATTTTTTATCAGAAGACGGGGAAATTATCTTTAATGTAAAAAAAGACTAAACGTATGGTTCGTTGACAGTGTATTTTTGCTTTTTGTATAATATAATAAATTGATTTCTTTTATCATTTAAGGAGGAGCATTTTTTTTATGTCAATCGAAGTAGGCAGCAAGTTACAGGGAAAGGTAACAGGTATTACGAACTTTGGAGCTTTTGTTGAGTTACCAGGAGGTTCAACAGGCTTGGTTCATATCAGTGAAGTAGCTGATAATTACGTAAAGGACATTAACGACCATTTAAAAGTGGGCGACGAAGTTGAAGTCAAAGTAATTAACGTTGAGAAAGATGGTAAAATTGGTCTTTCAATTAAGAAAGCGGTAGACAAACCAGAACGTCCAGAGAGACCGGAGCGTCCTGCAAGAGCGCCACGCTCAGACCGTCCACGTGATTCACGCCCACAACGTAATAACAATCGTGGTGGCGGTAATGATTTCCGTACAAAAGAAACATTCGAACAAAAAATGAATCGTTTCTTAAAAGACAGTGAAGAACGTTTATCTTCCCTAAAACGCCATACCGAATCAAAACGCGGTGGACGCGGTGCAAAACGCGGTTAACTTGCTGCTTATATCAAATAGATAGCGAGTTTTTGGAAAGTGCCTTTTATCTAAAAGGTGCTTTTTTTATATGTAAAAAAGAGTAGAAAAAAAGCATGTACTGTTGTACATGCTTTTTGATGACCCGTACGGGATTCGAACCCGTGTTACCGCCGTGAAAGGGCGGTGTCTTAACCGCTTGACCAACGGGCCGTTATTCGAGTAGCGGCGGAGGGGATCGAACCCCCGACCTCACGGGTATGAACCGTACGCTCTAGCCAGCTGAGCTACACCGCCATTATACGTTCTCTAAAAGACATTTATAATAATATAAAAAAGAAGGGTTATTGTCAATAACTTTTTTGTTATTTTTATAGACTATTATTTGCTTTTAAAAAAGAATGATGAGCATAGGCTTTCTCTGAGGCAAACAGTATCTCTGATATTTTTTAAATTGCCATGTAAGATTGTACATCTTTTTGTATAGTTTTCAATATAATACTAGAAAATAGTCGAACGATTATAGGTATTTTGCTAGTCCGTTTGACAAAATTTCACCTTTCGCCGCGATATAATAATGAATAAGTATAATTAGCGGGTGGTGGGAGAATGCAAAAGACGGAAAGAGATTTTGCAAGTCCAACAACAGAGGCGGTATTTAACCGAACTAGATTAGAAATGTCCCGTGTGTTTACAAAGGCGGGTATGAAAACGGAAAAGGTGTTATTTCAATGGGGATTGTTGCTGCTAGTCGTAGGTTTTTTATTAGGACGAGCGTTAATTTTAATGAAAATCATGCCATTTGCTTTGCCATTCTTTGCAGCTGTAATGGCTATAAAGAAAGAAAAAGCACCGTTAGCAAGTTTAGCCGTATTGGCAGGGGCATGTAGTGTTTCCATTCAAAATGGAGGTACCGTATTTGCTACACTATTTGTTTTCTTACTAATTCACCGATTTAGCGGCATACTCACAATGGATCCGTTAAAGAAGCTGCCGTTCACTGTATTTAGCGCGATGTTACTTACAAAACTAACTATTTTTTATGTGTTTACCAAGGAATTCACCATGTATGATTTTACATTTGTGGCAGTAGAAGCAGGGTTGAGCTTTATCTTAACCATGATTTTCTTACAAAGCGTGCCTTTAATTTCATACCGAAAGCGAAAACAATCATTAAAAACAGAAGAAGTGATTTCTCTAATCATTTTGTTGGCATCTGTTATGACGGGGACAATAGGGTGGATGATCTACGGGCTTTCGGCTGAACATATATTATCTCGTTACTTAGTATTAGTTTTTGCGTTTGTATCTGGCCCCACGATAGGAGCTACGGTAGGGGTCGTAACCGGTTTAATTTTAAGCTTCGCGAATGTTTCCAGTTTGTATGAAATGAGTTTACTCGCTTTTTCCGGCTTGCTTGGAGGACTTTTAAAAGACGGTAAAAAGCTAGGAGCAGCTCTTGGGCTGGTTGTTGGTTCATTGCTAATTGGCCTATATGCTCAGGCAGATCAAGGGTTGACGACTAATTTGTATGAATCACTGACGGCTGTTGTCCTATTTTTATTAACCCCATCTTTTGTTTTGAAAAACTTGAGTAAATTAGTACCAGGGACATCTGAAAACATGCTTGAACAACAGCAGTACGTGCGCAAGATCCGAGATGTAACAGCGAATCGCGTAGAACAGTTCTCAAATGTTTTTCAAGCACTTTCCAAAAGTTTTACGCAAAATGGATTTTATGATGAAAAGCCAAGCGCCGATAAAGAAGTCGATTATTTCTTAAGCAGCGTTACCGAAAGGACGTGCCAATTTTGTTTTAAAAAAGAACAATGTTGGGCACAGCAGTTTGATACAACCTATGAATATATGAAGGAAATTATGCTTGAAGTTGATAATGGCACTCTTGAACAAAATCCAAGACTAATTCGAGAAATGGACAAACATTGTGTGAAATCGAAAAAAGTCATCGATGTGATTGAGCATGAACTTACGTATTTTAAAGCCAATCAGCACTTAAAAGCCCAAATTCAAGAAAGTAGAAGGATTGTAGCAGAACAGCTTCACGGTGTTTCTGAAGTCATGGGAAATTTTGCAAAAGAAATTAAGCGAGAGCGCGAAAATTTAAATGTACAAGAAGAACAGATTTTAGAAGCTCTTCGCAACTTTGGGATGGAAATCAATCAAATTGAAATTTATAGCTTAGAACCTGGAAATGTTGATATTGAAATGTGGGTGCCATATTGTCACGGAAGAGGAGAATGCGAGAAGATTATTGCGCCAATGCTTACAGATATCTTAGGTGAAAGTATTGTAGTAAAGAACGAAGAATGTGCTAAATATCCTCAAGGCTATTGCCACGTTTCGTTTGGCTGTACAAAAGCGTACGTTGTTGATACAGGCGTAGCACATGCTGCTAAAGGCGGAGGGTTTGTATCCGGTGACAGCTACTCCATGATTGAGCTAAATGCTGGTAAGTATGCACTAGCTATTAGCGATGGTATGGGGAATGGAGAGCGTGCCCACTATGAAAGCAGCGAAACGCTCCAGCTGTTAAAACAAATTTTACAAACAGGAATAGAAGAGACAATTGCAATTAAATCGATTAACTCTATTTTATCGCTGCGTACAAACGATGAAATCTTTTCTACGTTAGATTTAGCGATGATCGACTTACAAGATGCCAATGTAAACTTCTTGAAAATCGGTTCTACGCCAAGCTTCATCAAACGTGGAGATAAGGTGATTAAAATACAGGCAAGCAATTTGCCAATGGGCATTATTGAAGAATTTGAAGTGGATGTTGTAAATGAACAAATGAAGGCCGAAGACTTATTAATTATGATGAGTGATGGCGTATTTGAAGGACCAAAACACGTTGAGAACTACGAAATGTGGATGAAGCGAAAGATTGGCGAGCTTCAAACAAACGATCCACAAGAAATTGCAGACTTAATTATGGAAGAAGTTATTCGAACAAAGTCAGGTTTGATTGAAGATGATATGACGGTAGTTGTGGCAAAACTTCAGCACAATACCCCAAAATGGTCATCGATTCCTTCTTACGCTTATCGTAAAAAAGCACAATAGTTAGATAGAAGTATATTTTATCTCCTCCTCGTCTATCATGTTAATACTGATAATGAGGAGGGGATTTTTTTATGAAAAAAGGTACATTGAAACAGATGTTGGTCATTACGGACGGTGGTTCGAATACAGGTGAAGATCCGGTAGCAATGGCAGCACTAGCTAAAGAACAAGGGATTAGTGTAAACGTTATTGGTGTGATGGAAGAGGACACAATTGATGAGCAAAGCACGAATGAAATAGAAGGCATTGCCATGTCAGGCGGTGGCGTGAGTCAAATTGTTTACGTAAAACAGCTTTCTCAAACTGTTCAAATGGTTACAAGGCAAGCAATGACGCAAACACTTCAAGGCGTTGTAAATAAAGAGCTTCAGCAAATTCTAGGTTCCTCTAATTCAAGATTAGAAGAGTTATCTCCTGAGAAGCGAGGAGAAATCATGGAAGTTGTTGATGAACTTGGGGAAACGGTTGACTTAGAGATTCTTATTTTAGTTGACATGAGCGGAAGTATGAAAAATAAGCTTCCTACTGTAAAGGAGTCACTGTTAGATTTATCGTTAAGCTTGAATGCTCGCATGGGGCATAATCAATTTTCAATCTTTTTATTTCCTGGGAAAAAGAAAGATGTAGAGAAGCTAATGGACTGGAATCCAAGATTAGAGTCGCTTTCAACAATTTTTCCAAAACTAACAGCAGGAGGTATTACGCCTACTGGACCGGCTATCAAAGAGGCTACTCATTATTTCACCAAAAAGCGCTCATTGAGAGGGTTGTTAAAAAATAATGAACAATACATTGAAGAATCAGGTATGTAACCTATCTCCGGGAACAGAGATTCAAGGGAAATGGCATCACGTCCATTATAAAATTCTTGAGAAATTAGGCGTGGGGGCAACTGGAGTTGTCTATTTAGTTCAATTAGTAAACGGAACGCTAGCAGCGTTAAAAATAAGCTTTTCCAACATGTCTGTTACGGCAGAAGTGAATGTATTAAAAAAGCTCTCTCAAGTCAAAGACAAAGTGCTAGGACCGCGCTTACTTGATGTAGATGATTGGAGCTATGGTTCTCATGCTCTTTCTTTCTATGTAATGGAGTATGTGAAAGGGCAGCCTCTCCTTTCCTTTATCTCAACAAGAGGGACAGAATGGCTGCAAGTATTTGCAAGTCAGCTCTTAACAGACTTGGAAAACCTTCATGAAGAAGGTTGGGTATTTGGCGATTTAAAACCAGAAAACCTGGTCGTAACATCTAACCCCGTAAAAGTTCGATGGATTGACGTCGGAGGAACAACTCTGCAAGGGCGGTCAATAAAAGAATTTACCGACTTTTATGATCGGGCGCACTGGGGGCTTGGCTCCCGAAAAGCAGAACCGACCTATGATTTGTTTGCTGTATCTATGGTTTTGATTCACGCAGCTTATGGCAAGCGAATTAATAAAACGGACAAACCGGCTGAACAATTAAAACAATTTATATTAACAACAAAGCAGTTGGAACCTTTCGGGGACGTTTTGTATCAAGCGGTTACGGGAAAGTATAAGTCAGCTAAAGAAATGAAAACAGAGGTGTTATCGGTCGAAAAAAGAAGAGGGGCAAAAAGTAAAGGAACAAAGCCTCAAAACGTTCGTCAACCGTCTGCCCCTCGTGTTAAAGTAAAGAAGAAGCGTTCTCAAGTGTTAGAGACGCTACTACTTTGTACGTCTGTAATGTTGATTTATATTTTGTATCTATTTATTCAAGTGCTATAAAGTTTGGAGAAATTGTGAAACTTTCCTTATAGTCATTCGTATAAAGTAAATTAATGATACATTATTGCGTGTACATTATAAGGATGAGTCATTCCTATGGAAAAGCAAGTGAACAATTTTATGACAAAACATCAGTTATTATCCGCAGGCTCTACAGTGGTTGTAGGTATTTCTGGTGGTCCTGATTCTTTAGCACTGCTGCATTTCTTATGGAGTCTGAAAGAGCAAAAATCTCTCACTATTATTGCTGCTCATGTTGATCATATGTTCCGGGGAGAAGAGTCACAGCAAGACATGGAATATGTGCAGAACTACTGCAAACAATTGAATATTAAATGTGAGGCGAAGCAGATTGATGTTACTGCCTATCAGAAGGAAAGAAAGTTATCTTCTCAAGTAGCAGCCAGAGAATGCCGCTATACATTTTTTACTCATGTTATGAAGAAGCACAAAGCAAATTTTCTTGCATTAGGACATCACGGAGATGATCAGATTGAAACGATGTTAATGCGAATGGTCCGAGGCAGTACGATGAATGGATACGCAGGGATGCAGCCCAAGCGGCCATATGCGGATGGATTTATTATTAGGCCGTTCCTAGCCGTAACGAAAGAAGAAATCAATCGCTACTGTAAGCTACATGGGCTTACCCCTCGGATTGATCCGAGTAATGAGAAAGACTCGTACACGAGAAATCGGTTTCGTCATTACGTTTTGCCATTTTTAAAGCAAGAAAACGCAGCTGTACATGAAAAATTCCAACAATTTAGCGAGAACTTGCATGAAGATCAAGCATACTTAGAGGAATTAACGACCGATGTGATGAATAAAGTAATGAGAAAGAAATTGCAAAATGAAATTCTCATCGATAGAGATTGTTTTCTAAGGATACGCAAGCCTTTACAAAGGCGTGGTATTCAACTAATATTAAACTATCTCTATAAAGAAATTCCTCCAACCCTTTCCTCAGCGCATGTTGACATGTTAGTAGGATTTTGCGAAAGTGAAAAACCGTCTGGGACGCTTGACTTTCCAAATGGTTTACGTATTATCCGATCTTACAACGACTGTCTTTTCACCTTTAATGAGGGGAACATCGAGCCATATGAATTTATTGTTCCGATTCCAGGGGTCGTCGAGCTTCCAAATGGTCACCAGCTTATTTGTGAAATACATAATAAAGTCGAAGATATAAAAGGAAACGATGTTTTTCTTTTAGATGAAGCTCACGATTTACAATCATTAAAGGTAAGGACACGAAAAAATGGCGATAAAATGCGAGTAAAGGGCATGAAGGGACATAAAAAAGTAAAGGATATTTTTATCGATGAAAAAATCCCTTTACACTTCAGAGATCATTGGCCGGTAGTGGAAGATAGCCAAGGAACTATTTTGTGGCTACCTGGTTTGAAAAAATCTGCTTATGAACTGCATACACATAAGTCCAGATATGTTATTTTATACTATAAGTAGCGAAAACTTCTAGGAGGCAAGTAAGGAATGAAGCAGGATATTCAAGAAATTTTGATTTCAGAAGAAGAAATACAACAGAAAGTAAAAGAATTGGGTAAGCTATTATCTGAGGAATACGCTGACCGTTTTCCTTTGGTAATCGGTGTATTAAAAGGCGCTATGCCTTTTATGTCTGATCTAATTAAGCGTGTTGATACATATTTAGAAATGGATTTTATGGATGTATCAAGTTATGGCAATGCGATGGTTTCTTCTGGTGAAGTAAAAATCCTAAAAGATTTAGATACATCAGTTGAAGGTCGAGACATTCTTATCTTAGAGGATATTATCGACAGCGGCTTAACGCTTAGMTATCTTGTAGAGTTATTCAAGTACCGTAAAGCTAAGTCCATTAAGATTGTCACACTCTTAGACAAACCAACAGGTCGTAAAGCATCTATTAAAGCAGATTACGTTGGATTTGAAGTACCCGATGCATTCGTAGTAGGGTATGGATTAGATTATCAAGAAAAATATCGTAACCTGCCGTATATTGGGGTTCTGAAACCGCAAGTATACAGCAATTAATAAGCACATATCCAAGTGCAATTTATTGGATAGGATAAATGTTCTATGTTAGTATTGAATACAGTATTTGTTTATCGTGGGAGGAGGTAAGAAATGAATCGGATCTTCCGTAATACCATCTTTTATTTACTTATATTTTTAGTCATTATTGGCGTGGTAAGCTTCTTTAGTGGCTCTAATCAAAAAGCAGAACCAATGAGATACGATACATTTGTTCAACACTTAGACAAAGGTGATGTGAAATCACTCTCTATGAAGCCTGAAAGAGGCGTGTATGTTGTGCAAGGGAAGTTAGATTCTTATAAAAAGGATCAAACGTTCCAAACTTACATCGTAGATGGTGACAAAGCACTTGATCGTATTGACGCTGCTTCAGAAAATAATCAAGTAGAAGTTGATTTTAAACCTGCTGATGAAACAAGCGGCTGGGTAACGTTCTTTACGTCAATCATTCCGTTTGTTATTATTTTCATCCTATTCTTCTTCTTACTGAACCAAGCTCAAGGTGGCGGAAGCCGCGTTATGAACTTCGGTAAAAGTAAGGCTAAGCTTTACAGCGAAGAAAAGAAAAAGGTTAAATTTAAAGACGTAGCTGGTGCAGACGAAGAAAAACAAGAACTTGTGGAAGTTGTAGAGTTCTTAAAAGATCCTCGTAAATTCGCAGAGCTAGGTGCAAGAATTCCGAAGGGTGTCTTACTTGTGGGACCTCCTGGTACTGGTAAAACATTATTAGCAAGAGCTGTTGCTGGTGAAGCAGGCGTTCCTTTCTTCTCTATCAGTGGTTCAGATTTTGTTGAAATGTTTGTTGGGGTCGGCGCTTCTCGTGTTCGTGATCTATTCGAAAATGCGAAGAAGAATGCTCCATGTATTATCTTTATTGATGAAATCGATGCGGTAGGTCGTCAACGTGGCGCAGGTCTTGGTGGTGGACACGATGAGCGTGAACAAACATTAAACCAGTTGCTTGTTGAGATGGATGGTTTTGGTGCTAACGAAGGTATCATTATCATTGCAGCAACAAACCGCCCGGATATCTTAGATCCAGCGTTATTACGTCCAGGCCGCTTCGACCGTCAAATTACGGTAGATCGTCCAGATGTAAATGGCCGTGAAGCAGTGCTTAAAGTACATGCTCGCAATAAGCCTTTAGATGAATCAGTAAACTTAAAAGCAATTGCTATGCGTACGCCAGGTTTCTCAGGTGCAGATCTCGAAAACTTGTTAAACGAAGCTGCCTTAGTAGCTGCTAGACAGGACAAAAAGAAAATTGAAATGGTTGACATTGACGAAGCAACAGACCGCGTAATTGCAGGTCCAGCTAAGAAAAGTCGAGTTATTTCTAAAAAAGAACGCAATATTGTTGCTTATCATGAAGCAGGACATACAATTATCGGTGTCGTATTAGACGAAGCTGATATGGTACATAAAGTAACCATTGTTCCACGTGGGCAAGCTGGTGGATATGCTGTTATGTTACCAAAAGAAGATCGCTACTTTATGACGAAGCCAGAGCTGCTGGATAAAATTGTTGGATTGCTTGGTGGTCGCGTAGCTGAGGAAATTATTTTCGGCGAAGTGAGTACAGGTGCTCATAATGACTTCCAGCGTGCAACAAGCATCGCTCGTAAAATGGTAACAGAATACGGTATGAGTGAAAAGTTAGGACCAATGCAATTCGGTCAATCACAACAAGGCCAAGTATTCTTAGGTCGTGATTTACACAGTGAACAAAACTACAGTGATGCGATTGCTCATGAAATTGATAATGAAATCCAACGTTTCATTAAAGAAAGCTATGAGCGTGCGAAGCAGATCTTAACGGAAAACCGTGACAAGTTAGAGCTTGTAGCTCAAACATTGTTAGAAGTAGAAACGTTAGACGCTGAGCAAATCAACCACTTAGTAGATCATGGAACTCTTCCAGACCGTTCTAGTCACGTAACAGATGAAGATGTTAAAGTAAACATCCAAACAAAGACAGACGATGAAGAGCCAAAAGCATAAGACAATAAAGATCAGTGGAGATATTCTCCACTGATTTTTTAATGGGCAAAATTTAGGTTTGGTAAAAGATTTTCGTATATATGGTGGATAAGTAGGATATCCACTAGAGAATCGTGTCATTATATTCCTATTTTATCTAGAATATACACGTCTATTTACCAGTTATGGTATGATGGTTTCAGTGTGAATACTGAATTTATATAAAGTGGTGATTGAAATGATTTTTGTATTAGATGTTGGAAATACGAATACGGTATTAGGTGTATACGATGGAGATGAATTGAAGTATCACTGGCGTGTAGAAACAAGCCGTAATAAAACAGAAGACGAGTATGGCATGACAATCAAAGCCTTGCTTGAGCACGTTAGTTTATCTTTTAAAGATATTCATGGTATTATTATTTCCTCTGTTGTTCCTCCTATTATGTTTGCATTGGAGAGAATGTGTCAAAAGTATTTTCATTTAAAGCCGCTTGTTGTTGGTCCTGGAATTAAGACGGGTTTAAATATTAAATATGAAAATCCGCGTGAAGTGGGAGCAGACCGTATTGTAAATGCTGTTGCTGGAATTCAGCTATACGGAAGCCCTTTAATTATCGTTGATTTTGGTACCGCAACCACATATTGCTATATTGATGAAAATAAGCAATATATGGGTGGTGCGATTGCCCCTGGTATTAATATTTCGACAGAAGCTCTTTATTCAAGAGCATCTAAGCTTCCGCGAATTGAAATTGCGCGACCAAATAGCATTGTGGGAAAAAATACAGTATCTGCGATGCAAGCAGGTATTTTATATGGATACGTTGGACAAGTAGAAGGAATTGTAGCAAGAATGAAAGAGCAAGCAACAGTAAATCCTAAAGTTATTGCTACTGGAGGACTCGCAACATTGATTGCTAAAGAGTCGGATATTATTGATATTGTGGATCCATTTTTGACTTTAAAAGGATTGCAAATAATTTATACAAAAAATATGGAGTAAGAGGTGTATATTATGGGTGACTATTTAGTAAAAGCATTAGCTTACAATAGTCAAGTTCGCGCTTATGCAGTAAAAACAACGGATACAGTTGGAGAAGCGCAGCGCCGTCACTATACATGGCCTACAGCCTCTGCAGCATTGGGGCGTTCAATGACTGCGGGAGTCATGATGGGGGCTATGCTAAAGGGTGAGCAAAAGCTAACAATTAAAATTGAAGGCCGCGGCCCAATTGGCGTTATTTTAGTAGACAGCAATGCTAAAGGGGAAGTGCGTGGATATGTAACGAATCCACAAACGCACTTCGATTTAAATCAGCATGGGAAATTAGATGTAGCACGTGCTGTAGGTACAGAGGGCACGCTAAGTGTCGTAAAAGATATCGGAATGCGTGATCAATTTAACGGACAAGTACCTATTGTATCGGGAGAATTAGGAGAGGATTTCACGTATTATTTTGTGACATCTGAACAAGTCCCATCTTCAGTAGGTGTAGGTGTACTTGTTAACCCTGATAACACGATCTTAGCTGCGGGCGGATTTATCATTCAGCTTCTGCCGGGAACAGATGATAAAACAATTACAGCTATTGAACAACGATTACAGACGATTGAACCAATTTCAAAACTGATTCAAAAAGGTCTTTCTCCTGAGGAAATCTTAGAAGAAGTTCTTGGAAAAGAAAATGTGAAGTTTCTGGAGACAATGCCTGTAGAGTTCAAATGTCAGTGCTCAGAAGAAAGAATTGCCAATGCTATTATCAGCTTAGGACAAGAAGAGATTCAATCGATGATTGAGGAAGACGGCCAAGCTGAAGCCCAGTGTCATTTCTGTAATGAGACCTATCGTTTTGATAAAAAGCAGCTTGAAGAAATGAAAAAACAAGCAATTTAAATGAAATAAAAGATTCTTAAAAGGCGTCATTTTATAAATGAGCGCCTTTTTTTATAGATATTAAGTTCTATTTCTGTATATATTGATCTAAAAATATAACAAAATTAGGTAAATGGAAAGACAAAATGATTGACAATTTAGAAAACATCTGATAAATTGTATACAAAATCAATAAAATTAGTTGGTATTAGGAGTGGTCATATGGCACGTATTGCAAATTCAATTACAGAGTTAATTGGTCAAACACCAATCGTAAAACTAAACCGTCTAGTTGAAGAAGATATGGCGGATGTATATTTAAAATTAGAATTTATGAACCCGGGAAGCAGCGTAAAAGATCGTATCGCATTAGCGATGATTGAAGATGCGGAAGCAAAAGGTGTGTTAAAACCTGGCGACACAATCATTGAACCAACAAGTGGTAACACAGGAATTGGCTTAGCAATGGTAGCTGCAGCAAAAGGATACCGTGCTATTTTAACAATGCCTGAAACGATGAGTATTGAGCGTCGTAATCTGCTTCGTGCATACGGTGCAGAGTTAGTATTAACACCAGGTCCAGAAGGAATGAAAGGGGCGGTTAATAAAGCAACTGAGCTTGCAAAAGAGCACGGCTACTTTATTCCTCAGCAGTTCCAAAACGAGGCGAACCCAGAAGTGCACCGTCAAACAACGGCTAAAGAAATTATCGAGCAGTTCGGCGATCAGCTAGATGGATTTGTGGCAGGTATCGGTACTGGCGGTACTATTACAGGTGCTGGTGAAGTGTTAAAAGAAAAGTACCCAAATATCAAAATTTATGCGGTAGAGCCAGCTGATTCTCCGATTTTAAGCGGTGGTCAACCAGGACCTCATAAAATTCAAGGAATTGGTGCAAACTTTGTTCCGGATACGCTTAACACGGAAGTATATGACGAAGTTGTCGCTGTTCAAAACGATCAAGCTTTTGAATATGCCCGTAAAGTAGCAAAAACAGAAGGTGTACTAGTAGGTATCTCTTCTGGGGCTGCGATTTATGCTGCGTTAAAAGCTGCAAAACAGCTTGGAAAAGGTAAAAAAGTGTTAGCGATTATTCCAAGTAACGGTGAGCGTTACCTAAGTACTCCATTGTTCCAATTCGAGGAACAAACACAAGCATAAAAACGATAAAAAAACAGCTTCTATATGAAGCTGTTTTTTTTCATCTAAGAATCATGTAAAATGAAAGCAGGTGATTTATTTTTAGGAGAGTGAACAAATGCAGCAAAGAATGACTTGGGGCGAATCTATTTCTATCTCTAAAAACCAATGGTTCAAAAAATATCAAGAGTTGTCAAAAGAGGAACTGAATCATATCCTGCTTGAAAGCGGTCGAGGCGGAAAGTTTCAAATGATGGGATTAAAACCTGTAGCCATTTTGCGAGGCGAACAAAACGAGCTTCATATCAAAACGGATGGCCAAGTTACTGTTCAAAAAGGTAATCCGCTTCATCTTATGCGAGACTGGATGAAGAAGTTTGAAGCAGAGGTGAATCCAGATCTTCCTCCTTTTCAAGGTGGAGCAATTGGCTTTATTAGCTATGATTATATCCGCTATGTAGAAACCATACCTGACCTTGCTGAAGATTCATTGAAAACGCCGGACGTTTATTTCCTTATTTTCGATCACGTATTTGTATACGATCAAGAAAAGGAAAAGCTCTGGATTATCGTTAATGACGAAGCAGATTGTAAAGAGCAGGCACATAAGCGTATTGATCAATACAAAAAGGACTGGATGGAGGCAAGTGATGAAGGACTCTCATATGAGCGGATTCATCGTGTTGCCGAAAAGAGTGAGGTTTCGATGTCTGAAGCTGCTTTTTCAGATGCCACAACACGCGTACATGAGTACATCGGGCAAGGCGATGTGTTTCAAGTGAACTTATCTGTTCGACAGTCTCAACAGCTTCAAACTCATCCTATGCATATCTACGAACAGGTACGAAAAATCAACCCGTCACCTTACATGTCTTATATGCAGACAGAAGAATTTCACATTGTGAGCTGTTCACCAGAACTATTAGTGAAAAAAGCCGGTGATGAAATCAGTACGAGACCGATTGCGGGAACACGCTCCCGCGGTAAGGATGATCAAGAAGATCAACAGTTAGCGGATGAGCTTATTCATAACGAAAAAGAGCGTGCAGAGCATGTGATGCTTGTTGACTTAGAGCGTAATGATCTTGGTAGAGTAAGCGAATATGGTACTGTGCATGTTGACGAGTTTATGGTTATTGAAAAATATTCACATGTCATGCATATTGTTTCTAATGTAAAAGGCAAGCTCGCGCGCAACAAAGATTTTGTAGATATCGTAGATGCGGTTTTTCCTGGAGGAACGATTACTGGAGCACCTAAAGTTCGTACAATGGAAATCATTGAAGAACTTGAACCAGTTCGAAGAGGAATTTATACAGGATCGATTGGTTGGATTGGGTTTAATGGAGATATGGAATTAAATATTGCGATTCGCACTATGATTATTCAAGACGGCCAAGCTTATGTGCAGGCTGGTGCGGGTGTTGTGATTGATTCAAATCCGAAACACGAATACAAAGAATCACTGAAAAAAGCAATTGCACTATGGAAAGCAAAAGAGCAGAGCGAAAATGAGCTGAGTGAGGGTGAGTAAAGATGATATTAATGATTGATAATTATGATTCTTTTACGTTTAATTTAGTACAGTATTTAGGTGAGCTAGGGCATGAGCTTCTTGTAAAAAGAAATGATGAAATTACACTTTCTGAAATTGAAGTGCTAAATCCAGATTTCTTGATGATCTCCCCAGGACCATGCAGTCCTAACGAAGCGGGAATCAGTCTAGAAGCCATCGAGTATTTTGCAGGTAAGATTCCAATATTCGGCGTATGCTTAGGGCATCAGTCGATTGGGCAAGCTTTTGGAGGGAATGTGATTCGTGCGGATAAATTAATGCACGGGAAAACATCTGAAATGCATCATGATGGCGGTACTATCTTTAAAGGTCTTGATAATCCGTTCACGGCAACGCGTTATCATTCTTTGATTGTAGAAAAAAGTTCACTGCCGGATTGCTTTGAGATTTCAGCGTGGACAGCAGAAGATGAAATTATGGCAATTCGCCATAAATCATTACCTATTGAAGGAGTACAGTTCCATCCTGAATCTATCATGACTTCTTACGGTAAAGAAATGCTGAAGAATTTTATTGAAACTTACGAAAAAAAGCGAGTGTAATGATATGTATATATACGTAAATGGCGAAGTAAAGTCTGCGTCTGAAGCCACTATTTCTCCGTTTGATCACGGATATATGTATGGCCTAGGGCTGTTTGAAACGTTACGAGTGTATGAAGGTCATCCATTTCTAGTGGAAGACCATCTGGATCGACTGCATAGCAGCTTACGTGAATTAAATATTGTATGGGACTACTCTACACAGGACGTGTTGGAAATCATTAATAGTCTGTTAATGAAAAACAATGAGAGAAATGCGTATGTTCGATTAAATGTCTCAGCAGGAAATGGCGGAATTGGCTTGCAGGTGGAAGAATACGACAAGCCATCTACAATCGTATATATGAAATCAATGCCTCATCCATCGAGCCCCCTTGTAAAAGAGGGGCTTATTCTTGAGACGAAACGAAATACGCCTGAAGGAACCATGAGGTTAAAGTCTCATCATTATTTAAATAATGTACTAGCTAAGCGAGAAGTTGGTTCAGACTTAAATAAAGAGGGTATCTTTTTAACAAAAGAAGGGTTCTTAGCCGAAGGTATTGTGTCCAATTTATTTTTTGTAAAAGATGATTGTGTATATACGCCGTCTCTTGAAACAGGTATCTTAAATGGAATTACGAGACAGTTTATCTTTACGCTTTTACAAAAGAAAAACATAGAGGTTGTAGAAGGCTTATTTACGGTGGAACAGCTCTTGGAGGGTGATGAAGCTTTCGTTACAAATTCCATTCAAGAAATCGTACCTCTTCGAAGTATAAAGGATAAGCAGTTTTCAGTAGGAGACCATACGCTGACAGCTCAGTTGCAAAAAGAGTATCGCTCTTACACAATGTCGCTAATGAGTCGACACGAGCTACATGTATAAAAGCGAAAGGAGAGACTAAAGATGGATAAAATTTATGTAAATGATATGCGTTTCTATGGCTATCATGGCGTATTTCCAGAAGAAAATAAATTAGGGCAGCGTTTTCACGTGGATTTAGCTGTGGAACTGGATTTAAAGCAAGCTGGTACTACGGACAATTTAGAATACTCGGTGAGCTATGCAGATTTATACCAAACATGCCAGGAAGTTGTAGAGAAGCGCACGTTCAAGTTAGTTGAAACGGTGGCTGAAACGATTGCATCTGAATTGCTTGCTAATTACGAACTCGTGCAGGCTTGTACAGTAAAGGTATATAAACCCGATCCGCCAATTCCCGGTTATTATCAATCGGTAGCTATTGAAATTAAAAGGAGCCGTTGAATGACAACAGAAGCATATATTGCATTAGGATCAAATATTGGAAATCGAATGGAACATTTGAAGTCAGGAGTTACTGGCTTGATGAAACACTCTGAGATTAAGGTAGTGGCTGTTTCATCTGTTTATGAAACGGCCCCTGTCGGGTATACGAATCAAGCAAGCTTTTTAAACATGGTAGTAAAAATACAAACAACGTATTCGTCAGAGCACCTTTTAGATTGTTTGCAAGCCATTGAACAAACGGCAGGCCGAAAAAGAGAGATTGTATGGGGACCTAGAACCCTTGATTTAGATATCTTACTTTATAGTAATGAAATCATTCACACGGATAGACTGAGCGTCCCTCATCCCCGAATGTTTGAACGAGCGTTTGTGATGGTTCCTCTAAACGAACTAGCTCCATCTCTTATTCTCCCTGTAGCAGAAGAAAAAGTTGAAACCATCACAACACGTTTATCAGATTTAAAAGATGTAAAATTATTTCGAGAGCAAACAACGGGTATACTAGATATGTTCGAAAATAATCGTAATGATTTACATAAGTGAAAATGAATCTTATTAGTTGATTCATTTTTATATTGGCGTAAAGTAGAGTTCATAGTGAAAACTTTGAGATTTGGGTTCGCAGGTTTTGGGTTTATTCGGTAGCTTGTTAGAGAAATCGAAGAAAAAGAGAAGCGAAGCAAGAATAAAGCGATTTGACATAGAGAAACGACTGAACCTATAATAATTTTAAAGAAACGTAGTAGTTGCCAGTAAACATGCTGGCCTTTTTTCTGTTTCGGAAAACTTAATTATACGATGGAGATGAGTAAACGATGAGTCATGAAGAATTAAATGATCAATTTCTCGTTCGTCGCGAAAAAATGAGCAACCTACGAGATCAAGGTATTGATCCGTTTGGTCAACGTTTTGAACGTACACATACATCACAGCAATTAATTAGTGAGTATGACGAGTTAACAAAAGAACAGTTAGAAGAAAATGAAGTGCCTGTGTCACTAGCTGGTCGTATTATGACAAAGCGTGGAAAAGGAAAAGCAGGTTTCGCTCACGTTCAAGATTTAACAGGACAAATTCAGCTTTATGTACGTAAAGATGCAATTGGCGAAGAACAGTACGAAATCTTCAGTAGCGTAGATATCGGTGACTTGGTAGGGGTTGAAGGTGTTTTATTCAAAACAAAAGTTGGCGAACTTTCTATTAAAGTAAAAGATTTTACGTTACTAACAAAAGCGCTTCGTCCACTTCCAGATAAATATCATGGTTTAAAAGATATTGAACAGCGCTACCGTCAACGTTACTTAGATTTAATTACAAACCCAGAAAGTAAACAAACATTTATCTCAAGAAGCCGCATTATTCAATCGATGCGCCGTTACTTAGATAATCATGGATATTTAGAAGTTGAAACACCGATGATGCATTCAATCGCAGGTGGAGCAGCAGCTCGTCCGTTTGTGACACACCACAATGCGCTTGATATGGAACTTTATATGCGTATTGCGATTGAACTTCATTTAAAACGTTTAATCGTAGGTGGATTAGAAAAAGTATACGAAATTGGCCGTGTATTCCGTAATGAAGGTGTATCTACACGTCACAATCCTGAATTTACAATGATCGAATTGTACGAAGCGTATGCGGACTACAAAGATATCATGGCTTTAACAGAGAACTTAATTGCACACATTGCGCAAGAAGTACTTGGCACAACAAAGATTCAGTATGGCGATCAAGAGGTAGATTTAACTCCAGAGTGGACAAGACTTCATATGGTCGATGCTATTAAACAATATACGGGCGTAGACTTCTGGGGAGAAACATCTGTTGAAGAAGCTCGTGCTTTAGCGAAAGAACACGGGGTAGAAATCACTGAACATATGCAATATGGACATATTGTAAATGAATTCTTTGAACAGAAAGTAGAAGAGCAGTTAATTCAACCAACGTTCATTTATGGACATCCTGTAGAAATCTCTCCATTGGCTAAGAAAAATGCGGAAGATCCGCGTTTTACTGACCGTTTTGAGCTGTTTATCGTTGCGCGTGAACACGCGAACGCATTTACAGAGCTAAATGATCCAATTGACCAACGTGAGCGCTTTGAAGCTCAGTTGAAAGAGAAAGAACAAGGAAACGATGAAGCACATGAGATGGATGATGACTTCATTGAGGCATTAGAATATGGTATGCCACCTACAGGTGGTCTAGGAATCGGTATTGACCGCCTTGTTATGTTACTAACAAATGCACCGTCAATCCGTGATGTACTATTATTCCCACATATGCGTCAACGCTAAAAAAGAGATGGCTACGGCCATCTTTTTTTAGTTGATAATATTAGAAAATTTAAACTTTTAATTTACCTCTTGTTTTTATGAAATTGATTTGGTATATTTATATCTGTTGCTAACGCAGACAAGCGAAAACAACAAAAAGAAATAAAAAAGTTGTTGACATTACGTTRATAACTTGATAAGATAGTAAAGTCGCTTAAGAGCGRCGGTTGAACTTTGAAAACTGAACAAAGCGACAAACGTCAACGTTAATTTTTATTTTTTAAATTGAGCAAGTCAAACATTTCTTCGGAGAGTTTGATCCTGGCTCAGGATGAACGCTGGCGGCGTGCCTAATACATGCAAGTCGAGCGAACTGATTAGAAGCTTGCTTCTATGACGTTAGCGG